>JALOMU010000080.1 GCA_025455285.1 Flavihumibacter sp. | reverse complement strand
TTATTCCAGATGCGCAATGCTTCGTCTGTGGATTTACTGAATCCAAAATCAAAAGCACGCGTGAAAAATTGTTCTGCGCCATCGATTCTTCTGGCAGCAAGCAATTCCTGGGTGCGTATCAAGCCAAGCGATACGCCCTGTTCATCTCCGATCAGGTTCTGACCGCCATCCCCACGGGTCAGCGACAAGTATCCTGTGCGATATTTTTTTTCATTTGCCAGATAAGCCAACAACCTGGTATTTTCATCATCGGGATGTGCTGCAACATATAATACAGACCCCAGCACTTTTAATTTTTGGAATCCCTGTAAGATATCGGCGGAAGATCGACTGACTGGTTGTTGAGCCAGCAGGCAGATTGGCAAAAATGCCCCGAAAACAAAGGCGCGTAAATATTTGCTCATTGTTTTTGTAAAATACAAAAGTTCACCCGACCGGTGGCACCGGTCGGGAGCCACCGGTCGGGTGAAACTCTTATTGTCCTGTTAAAAATAATGCGTTACAAAGCAGCAGCTTCCCGTTTTCCCAAAAGCTCCGGAAAATCGGATTATCAGCAAAATAGATTACCTGGCCCCTGCCCATATCCTGAGCACCGATCAGCAGCGCGTCATTTAATTTGGGACGAATTTCGCTACCAGCAAACCCACTTACATAATTTTCGCGTTTAATCACGCCTACATTCCAACCGTCTTCTTTAAAAAATTCGTATAGGTTTCCATCTTGCTTTAGGCTGTAATAATATTCAGGGTAGCCAAATCCAAGCGGATGTGTGTTATCCAGTTCAAGACGGAAAATGGATCCCGGCATACTATTTTTCAGCCAATCGCGCTCCCTGTTTTCGAATTTTCTCAACACTGAATAATCTGATTTTCCATCTGATTTTTTATCCTCCCCATCTTTCATTTTGATTCCCCAGTCGGCTCTTGCCATTTGCGCAACGGCATTTTCAAGTGCAATGATTTTGCCTCCCCTGCGAACCCATGCTTTCAGGTCTTCATTGATTTCTTTTTTATTGAAGAAGTCATAACTGCCATCCGCCAGGATAAGCACATCATAGGTATTCATCCCCTCCCGGATAAAATCATTGGCACTCATTACGGTAACGGGATACTTCAATTGTGTGTCGAAGAAATGCCACAGTTCACCAAAACCCAAAGAAGAAATATTCTCTCCAGCCAACAATACCACTTTGGGAGCATTAATAATTCGAACATTACTGGAACCAAAATCATATCCTTTCTCCACGAATCCGGAAGGAATTGAATAAAGCTGCGATTTAGTTTCAGCAGCGATTTGCTGAACTTCTTTAAGGAGATCTTTTCCTGAATTGGCAGCTTTTGTAACCAGCAGGCTTCCTTTTTCAAAACTCTGATTTCCTGACTGGAAAGGCTGTTGTGTAACTCGTACTTTCAACCCTTTTTTCAACGCAGCAGCAAGAAATTTAGCACTGTTTAAACCATCCCATTTAATCGCATATGCATAGGCGTTGGGATCAACTGCGATATCCTTTAAAGCGGGAGGAGTTTTTGTAGTGGCAGTAATAAAATTTGCTACTCCATATGCTTTTAATCCAAACACATAAGGCATGGACCAGGCGGTAATATCATATGTAGCTGAATCGGTGATGGCCGAGTTACGCTCAAACAATACTTTTACGAAATTTCCCTTGGGCTGATTCAGGTTGATTACAACATCTCCCGGTTCTGCCTTGAAACTTTCCGATTTTCCGGTAAAATAATTGATACCGGAATAGCCTGCATTGGAAGCATAACTCCAGTCAATAAGGTTGTTATCGAGTAAAGAGATCAACCTGCTCACGCGATCCGTTCCATCATTTTTGATTACCCAGGATTTGAATTCACCAGCTGGTTTTGCCAAAACACTGGTAAAGTAATTCCTGAATTCTTTTACTACACGGGCTGCATGCTGAGAAGTGATTTCCACCGTACTGATACCGGTTGTAAAGTGGTGCTGAACGCGATCAACCAGGGTCAACGTATCACCATCTTCATTGATGATTCCCAATCCGGCCCGGATCCCTCCCTGCTCATATGTCATACCGATTGCACCATGATAGGTTGGATAGGTATCACCGTAAGAAGGATAAAAGAGATCGAAGCGCTCTTTAGTGAAATACAACCATCCTTCTTTGTCAAAATAACGGGCATGATTCTTTCCGATCATGGTTTGAAATTCCCGCTGCCAGGGCGTTATCACTTCATGAAAGGGTTCTGCAGCAGGCGCAAAATAATAGGGCTCATTAAACCCCTGCTCATGAAAATCAACATGCACCTGAGGCAACCAGGTATTGTACACTTTTAACCGATGCTGGCTTTCCTTTTGGGTTTGCCAGGCCCAGTCGCGGTTCAGATCAAAATTATAATGGTTGCTTCTTCCGCCAGGCCAGGGTTCACGATGTTCTCTTGCGATGGGTGCCGGATTAATTGTTTGTCCGATTACAGTTGTATACCAGTTTACATATCGGTCGCGTCCGTCTGGATTCAAACAGGGATCAATCAGTACCACCGTATTCTCCAGCCATTGTTTTGATTTTGTATTGGACGGATTTACCAATTCATAAGCAGTCAACATAGCCGCTTCAGATGAGGAGGTTTCATTTCCATGCACATTATAGCTCAACCATACAATAGCAGGTGCATTATCATTTGGCGCTGCTTTATCACGTGTGGCATTAGCAAGCCGAAGATTATTGGTTCGAATGGCTTCAATATTGGACATATTTTGAGCGCTGGCAATAGTAGCCAGTAAAAGAGGACGACCTTCATTGGTTTCTCCGTATTGCTCCAGTTTCAGTTGCTGGGGAGCTTCCTTGGCGAGGTGCTGAAAATACTGCACGATCCGGTAATGAGGAGTGTAGTGTGTACCTACCTTGTATCCTAAAAATACATCCGGTGATTTTAGCTGTGCATGGGTTCCAGAAACTAACAGAAGGACTCCCGCCAAACAAATAATTCTTCTCATATATATGATATTCAAGTTGCTGAACAAAGTTCCGAAGCTAAGGAAATTCTTCCTTCACCCGACCGGTGGTACCGGTCGGGTGAAGGGAAGTTTTCCTATTTTCGGGGGATGAAGACCCGAATAACTGGTGTGCTGCTGGCACTACTGATCACCCTTGCAGCAAGCGCACAAACCAACCTCACACCTTACTTTTATTCCAGTAATAAAAAGGCTGCCGGTAGAAATGGGGCCGTGGTTTCAGCGCACCCATTGGCCACCCAGGTAGGACTCGCTATTCTTCAAAAAGGTGGAAACGCCATAGACGCCGCCATTGCTACCCAATTGGCCCTGGCTGTCGTATACCCGGGAGCAGGTAACCTGGGTGGTGGTGGATTTTTGGTAGCCCAATTGGCTAATGGGAAACAACTCACAATGGATTATCGCGAAAAAGCCCCGAAAAAAGCTCATCGTGATATGTACCTCAATCAGGATGGAAGCCCGAATCTCGACAAAAGCCAGCACGGGCATCTAGCTGCCGGTGTGCCCGGAACCGTAGCCGGTTTATGGCAGTCGCATCAGTACGGTAAACTGCCATTCAAAGACCTTGTTCAACACGCTATCGAACTAGCGCAAAACGGTTTCGTCATAACCGAAGCTGAAGCACGGAGCCTGAACGGAGACCAACAAGATTTTCAGAAAAATAATACACGTCCCCACGCATTAACTAAAAACCAGCCCTGGAAAGCAGGCGACACGCTTTTTCAACCCGACCTCGCCGCTACGCTTATCCGTATCCGTGATAAAGGCAGAAACGGGTTTTACAAAGGGAAAACAGCCAGCTTAATTAACGCGGAAATGCAACGCGGCAAGGGTATCATCTCCAAAAAAGACTTGCGAAACTATCATGCAATTGAACGCACCCCCAGCCTGTTCAGGTATAAGGAATATCAGGTACTCACCATGCCGCTGCCCAGCAGTGGAGGCGTGCTCCTTCCTATGATGATGAAAATGACGGAAGCCTATCCCATCGCAAGCTATGGCTTTCATTCTCTCGAAGCAGTGCAACTTATGACGGAAATTGAACGACTCGCTTATGCCGATCGCGCCAAATACCTGGGCGATCCGGATTATTATAAAGTACCCGTTCAGCAACTCCTGAGCCAGGAATACATACAGCAAAGACTTCGGTTATACCAGCCCGGTAGAGCGGGTAACAGTAGAGAAATTATAGAAGGTTCACTCCCCCCCTCTTACAAAGAATCGGAAGAAACCACCCATTTAAGTGTGTACGATAATGAAGGCAATGCCGTAGCGGTTACCACCACCCTTAACGGTAATTATGGATCCCATACCGTTGTGGGTGGTGCCGGCTTCCTGCTAAATAATGAAATGGATGATTTCAGCGTAAAACCCGGTGTACCCAATATGTATGGAGCAGTTGGAGGTGAGGCCAATGCCATTGTTCCCGGAAAACGAATGCTGAGTTCAATGACTCCTACTATCGTGCTGAAAAATGGCAAACCGTACATTATTACCGGAACCCCTGGAGGAACAACTATAACCACCTCTGTTTACCAAACACTCATGAATGCTTTGGAATTCAAACTGGATGCAGCAACCACGGTAAACGCACCCAAATTTCATATGCAATGGCTTCCGGATGTGATTTACACGGAACCAGGATTTCCAGAAAACTTAATTCACCAACTCGAAGCCATGGGTTATACCATAAAAAAAAGAGGTCCCATCGGCAGAACCGAGCTGATCCTGATAAGAGAAGATGGCAGTATTGAAGCCGTTGGGGATAATAGAGGCGATGACTCCGCACTTGCTTATTAATCGTTATCAATTTCCCGCAATATGAATCTCGGACAACTATACCTGGACAGCACGAAAAAGCAATTCAGAGCCTACAAAAAACTGGGCGATAATACCTTTTCCCAATTAAGTGAAGAAGAGCTTAACCGCATCCCTGCACCAGATTCCAACAGCATTGCGACTATTGTTAAACATATGCACGGCAACCTGCTCAGCCGCTTTACCAATTTTCTAACTGAAGACGGTGAAAAACCATGGCGCCAGCGGGAAGAAGAATTCAACCCCGGACAGGATCTCAGCAAAAACGATCTGCATCATCTTTGGGAAGAAGGCTGGAACTGCCTTTTTAAGACGCTCGACCAGTTGGAACCGGATGACCTTGCAAAAACTGTAACCATCCGAACTGAACCCCATTCCGCACTGGATGCGATCAACCGGCAATTGGCACACCATGCCTCCCATGTTGGACAAATTGTTTACCTGGGCAAAATGTATCGCCAATCCAATTGGTTGTCACTTTCCATCCCGAGGGGTGGTACTGCATCATTCAACGAAAAAATGGCAGGAAAAGCCTGATCGGTTTGCAAATGCTGAAAATTCCGGTTTATTTTGTCTTGTCCAATCCTCTTTAATTCCTTCCATTTCCGGAGAGAAACCATAAAATACCCTTTAAACATTCTATTTTATGGTTATTCGTATCGTACCCGTGGTCGTATTATTGACCCTTTCTATGATTGCTTGTGCGCAGCCCGTTACCTGGCAGGTTCGTGCCGGATGGCATACCAGTTCTGCCCTGATCATTGACAAAGCCTCCTTGAAAAAATCTTCCACCAATCATCTCAATGGCTTCACGGCAGGAGCAGGTATAAGAGTTGAATTTGATAAGCAATTGTATTTTACCCCCCGCATCCAATACAGCCTCCATGGCTACGAGTTAACTGTTGACAAACAGGAACCAGCTCAGCAATTCCGACTTCATTACATTGAAATACCAGTGCTGCTACAATACGACTTTTCAAAAACCAACCGTGGATTTTTTGCCCAAATAGGACCATCGATTGGCGCAGCGATTGCAGGTTCTCAAAAATCAGGAGACCAGGTCTCCCCGCTCCGGTTTGCTATGACACAGTACAATCGCGTTAATGTGGATGCGCTGGCTCATTTTGGTTATCGCTTTAAGAATGGACTTAGTCTGGATGCTTCTTACACCTATGGCCTGACCAGCATAACCAATGGCGATAGCCTTCCCATTGTAAGAATGGCCCAGTTTGGCATTGGACTATCCTACCATTTCAACAAGAGAGGCAATCAGAAATAACGAAGGGGATTTCTTTTCCGGTCGTAGATATACTGTTTTATGTTCATCCAAAATGCAGCGATCGTATAAAAAATGATCGGCGAGCCCATGGTGAGCAGGGAAATATACATGAAGTACTTACGGATGGTGGCAGGGGCGATGCCCATTTTTTCTCCTATATAGGAGCAAACGCCAAACACATGCCATTCAATAAAGTGTTTGAAGTTTTTCATATCACCAAATTAATCAATTCTAACAAATACAATGAGCAAAGGTTAAAAACAAATCGCTTTTATCGGAGTGGATACAAAAGTCCTGTTTACATTGAAAACTATCAGCATTGTTTCGGCCAGATACAGGTTTGTAACGTTGAAATTTGAGGTGTGATGAGTGGGGCTGAGGGGGAACGGGAAGATTAAGAAAGATCGAACTGAGTTTCCTATTCTTGAACTGTTGATAATATTGACCTAACGTCGAGCTGTATCCTGTCTGCTAATGGGAATAACAATATAACTCGGTCATATGGTCGAGTAGTTATCGAAGTACATTGGGTCAATATCTATTATGTACAATTTGTGCCAGCAAGTAGAGTCGGGTCGCGGAAAACCAAAATAAAAGTTCAAATGACAGACGTAACAAAACGATTGGCACCTGATTCAAAAGGCCAAACAGCGGTTTTCCAGGAGGCGGATCTGAAAGTCCTATGTTCGACAGCTGAAAAGCAGATCAAACTTAAAATTTAATATAGCGAACTGAAACCACAAATGTCCACTGTAACGCCCCCCCCCTCCGTTGCTCACACGCTACAACTTTGCATCGGTTAATACCACGTGCCTGCCACAGCCT
>JALOMU010000079.1 GCA_025455285.1 Flavihumibacter sp. | reverse complement strand
TTCCGGCACAAGGAAAAAACGGAACCCATTTTATTGAATTAGGCTCCGGTACTCATCAGTTTAGTTGGAAGAATTTATAACCGGGATTTTTTTACACCTTCTCTGGTTATTTTAACCGGAAGGATGAATCCCTTCTCGTCAAAATTCATGAGATCAATGCAGGTCTCTCTCGAGTTGCCATCTTGTTCACTGAGCGGCCTGCGGTGATATACAATATAGTACTGATCATTGCCGGGGTGACGGATTACAGAATGATGCCCTGCGCCAGTTGCAATTGCTGGGTCCTGTTGTAAAATTTTTCCGATTCTTTGGAAGGGGCCAAGCGGTGAATCTGCAATTGCATAGGCAACACTATAATCGGGACCGGTCCAACCACCTTCAGACCACATGAAGTAATATTTTCCATTACGCTTGAATACAAACGGACCCTCAACATATTTATCGGGAGTAATTTCTTTAAAAATTGTGCCGTCTTCAAAGGGTAGGAAACCGTTGAATTCAGCATTAAGTTTAGCAATATTGCAATGTCTCCATCCTCCGTAGTACAAATAATGTTGGCCGTCATCATCCCGGAAAACAAACTGATCAATGGGTTGTGCGCCATTGTGAAAACGATCTATCAGAGGTTTACCAATATGATCTTTAAAAGGTCCTGCGGGATTATCTGCTACAGCTACACCAATACCTCCATATTCTTCGTTGCTCTGAATATCATTGGCACCAAAAAAAAGGAAATACCGATTGTTCTTTTCAATGATAGAGGGAGCCCAAACTGCTCTCTGTGCCCATTTGACGGAACTCGTATCAAGAATGCGAGGGTGTTTTTTCCAGGTTTTCAGATCATTGGAAGAAAACGCATCAAAGAAAACCTGTTTTTCGTAGGGTGCTGAATACGTTGGATAAATCCAATACTGCTTTCCAAAAATGATGGCTTCGGGATCTGCGTACCAGCCTGGAAAAAGGGGGTTGCCACTCAGGTTGCGCGACTTATTTTCTTTTTGTGCATTCCCGGTTTGTATCAATAAAATATGCAGGCTAAAAACTAGCCCGATTCTTAGGTTCGTTTGCATACAGCAAACTAATCATTGCGGATTAAATTACCCGTACAAATTTGCCGGCTTCTGTTGCCTGCCGGATCAGTTCCAACTGATTGTTGGATTTGCCAGCCACAACTACCAACTCGATGTTTTCATCTTCCAGAATATCTGAAAGATTCGCAACTACTTCCACACCCGGATACCAGGATTCAGCGATTCCGTTTGAAATAGCCTGGCCATGCGCCAGCACTTTTTTCAGTTTATACCCATTGGCTAAACTCCCTGAGCTCAGCAGGATGGGTGTTTCCAATTGCTGGGTAGCAATGAGTCCGATATATTTATAAGTGCCCATGATTTTGTTATTAATAGTAAAAATTACACTTGCAAAGATAAACTATCAGGCTCTAATGTCTAAACATTAAAGCCTTTTTTAACCTGTTAAATAGCTTTTATATCGCAGTTTTTAGCTATTTCAGGCAGGTTTACTGTCTTTTGAGCGAATTCCTGCACTGCTTTTAAGTCCTTCAAAGATGGTTTTCCAGATCAGATTGAAAAATGATTTCGTTGGGTCGCGGTCTTGCCGGACAAGGAATTCATGCGCTTTTCGATCATCCATACGGTTGTGTGTGCGGAGTAATAACTGGTTGACCAGCAAACTCAGAACTGGCCTTTTGGTGGTTGTTCCCGTTTCTTTTTCTTTCAGGAGATCAATTTTCAGGTCTTGATAGCTAAACCGAATCTTGCCATTGGCTCCCTGATCGGATCCCTGGATGCTAAAATTCAACAGGTTGCTTTTACCACTGCGGATAGCAACCCTTGCCAGTGGCTCTATGACAGGATTCAGGGCTTCGAGTTGAAAGGATTGTATGGATGCCTGAACGGTGAACTGACCATTTGCTCCGGGAGGAAAATAAAAATGGGCTTTCATTGGAGCCTGGTCCATGAGTTTGGCTTCCAGATCAAGTTGCAGGCTGCCCTTTGTTTCGACTCCCTTCAGTATTGGACCGGCATTACCTGAAATGGAACCAAACCGGAGCTTACCAATATCGGTACCCTCTTTGTTTTTTTCGAAATAGGTAATTGACCCATTTTTAACTTGTAGTACTGGAACCTCCAAACCAAAGATCAGTTGTTGAATCAATTGATGTGGGTTTTTACCGATTTTAGATTTAGTGGAGGGTGGCCTGCTCCGGTCATTGAATATAGTAAGGGAAGGTTCATTGAGCAGGATCATGGGCGTACGGATCATGCTGTCTTCCAGAAAGGATCTGTAATCGAGCGAATCAATTACGATTTCGGGTATGCTTAGCTGGTAGACATCCATTTGGACAGGAGTTTGGGCAGCAATAGCTTCCAGTGAGCTACCCGCAATTGGTATCAATTCAATCTTTTTAACTATTGCCTGAAAATGTTGCGCTCCATTCAGGATGAACTTTTCAGCCTTGAGTTCATATTCCTTATCCGACAGTTCCGTTTTTAGATTCTCAATCGCTAACCTAAAACTGGAAACTGGTAATGGATTGGTTGAACTTGTGTTGAGGCTGTCGGTATGAAAACCATAGAGGTCCAGGTGAACGGATTCCAGTTTGGTTATGGCTTTATTGCTTGCCTGGTATATCAGATCAAGTTGTGAAAGTTGAATTGAATCGATTTTTATGCCCCTTAATCCTTTTTGGGAGAACTGTTTTTTCCCTTTTATGGAAGTTGTATCATCATACTTGTCAGCATAGCGGATGATCTCAAATTCTCCTCCTGCGATTGTTATATTGGATAACTCGAGCAGGCTGGATTCGAGAAAGGAACTAAGTGTAACCTGGTTGATCAGGAGGTTTTGTAAGTTGAATTTGTAAACAGTACCTGCACCTTTAATCTTGTCAGCAGGTTGGAATATTATTTCACTAACCAGGATACTTTGTTTTTCAGGATCAATATGTATGTCACCAATTCGAATCGCGTACTGGCCACTGGTTTCCTCCTGAACCCATGTTGAAATCCGGTCTTTGATGGTTTCGGCAACATCTCTGGATTTTATCCAATAACGAAATGCTCCTATTCCCAGCAATACCAGGAAAAGAATAATCAGCAGGGTAATTATGGGTCGAAGACCTAACATCCTACTGCGCCAAGTAACCAATATAGAATGAGGAAAACTACAATTGTACCAAGGCAGCCGCCGCCCCATTTATAGGCACCATATCCGGCAATCAGGGTTCTAAGCCAATCTTTCATAGTAAGTTGTTTTAAGAATGAATAAAACTCGCTACAAAAAAAACAGTGCCAGCGGGTACGCAAACTGAATGATCTGTTTAAGTTACAAAATATAAAGAACCTGCACAGATAAAATAGGCTGTGTTTTTGACAATGCAGTATAATAGGAAGCTGTATTGTTTGCGTAAATTTGAAAACGACCATAAGCCATAGAAAATGAGGAGAAAAATCTTGGTCGCTGTTTGTAGTCTGATTGTAGCAGCGATTGCATTTACTGCCTGTCTGAATAGTGCCGGAGAAGGTCTCTCTGATACAGGTAATATTAGTTATAACTACCATGTGAGGCCGATATTGTCCGACAAATGTTTCAAATGTCACGGTCCGGATCAAAATAAACTGGAAGCAGGTTTGCGACTGGATCTTCCGGAATTTGCCTTCGCTCCCCTGAAAGAAACCAAAGGGGCATTTGCATTGGTGCCTGGTAAACCGGAAGAGTCTGAAGTATTCAAACGAGTAGTTTCTACTGATCCCAACTACATCATGCCCACCCCTGATTCCCATCTTGGGGCGCTTTCAGCTGAAGAAATCACCATCCTGAAAAAATGGATTGAACAGGGCGCGGAATATGAACCCCACTGGGCTTTTGTTAAACCGGAGAAGCAGGAATTGCCCAAGGTGAAATCTGCTCTTGCGAAAAACGAAATTGATTATTTCATTCTGGCCCGACTTAAGGAGAAAGGCCTTTCCATGAATGAAGAAGCAGATAAGGAAAGACTGCTGAAAAGAGTGAGCCTGGATTTGACCGGATTACCGCCGGATGAAGCCCTGATCGATCGCTTTCTCAATGATAAGTCTGAAAATGCTTACGAAAAGCTGGTAGAGACACTTTTGGCAACTCCCCAATATGGGGAAAAAATGGCCGTTCATTGGATGGACCTGGCAAGGTATGCCGACAGTTATGGTTACCAGGATGATAATATCCGGACGCAGTGGCCCTGGCGCGACTGGGTAATAAAAGCGTTTAATGAAAATATGGCCTACGACCAGTTTGTTACCTGGCAAATGGCGGGCGATTTATTACCTAATGCGACAAAGGAACAGGTGTTGGCTACCGCATTTTTCCGCAATCACAAATACACGGAAGAAGGTGGAGTAATCCCGGAAGAATACCGGATTGAATACGTACTCGACAAAACCAAAACTTATACAAAAGGACTGCTGGGACTTACGGCTGAATGTGCCCAGTGCCACGATCATAAATACGATCCGATTTCTCAAAAGGATTATTTCAGTTTGTTTGCCTTCTTTAACAACACCTATGAAGTGGGTTATGAAGGTGATGTTTCTATTTCCAAACCTGCCAAGAATCCCATTCTGACACTAAGCAATGAGGAACTCCAATCTACCCTGAATTTTATAAACCGGGAAGATACCAGCTCACTAACAGTTTCCGTAATGGGAGAATTGGATACCATTCGGCCCACTTATGTATTAAACCGTGGCGTTTATGACCATCCAACCGAACGTGTACAGCCAATGGCACTACCGGTAGTTATGAAATACGATACGGTGCAATTGCCAAGAAACCGCCTTGGATTGGCTAAATGGACAGTAGATAAAAACAATCCGCTTACTGCCCGGGTTTTCGTGAATCAACTCTGGCAGGAGTTTTTTGGAAAGGGACTGGTAAAAACCAGTGGCGATTTCGGTATGCAGGGTGAACTTCCCTCACATCCGGAACTGCTCGATTGGCTAGCAGTTGATTTCATGGAGCACAACTGGGATATTAAATACATCATCAAAAAAATCGTTAGTTCCAATACCTACCGGCAATCTGCCAGGGTCAGCGAAAAGGCATTGGAAAAAGATCCTGAAAATATCTATCTGTCGCACGCTCCCAGAATCAGGTTAAAAGCAGAGTTTGTTCGCGACCTGGTACTTTCATCCAGCGGACTGCTGGTTAAAAAAATGGGGGGACCAAGTGTTAAACCCTATCAACCCGCAGGTCTCTGGGAAAGCGCCACTTCAGGAAGGGGAGAACTGGCAACCTATAAGCAGGATAAGGGCGAAAAATTATACCGCAGGGGCCTGTACACCTTTATCAAATTAACGGTGCCTCCACCTTCCATGATTCTGTTTGATGCAAGTAACCGCGATCAATGTGAAGTAACCCGATTACAAACTAATACCCCGCTGCAAGCGCTGGCCATGATGAATGATCCGACTATACTGGAAGCATCCCGGGTATTTTCACAGAAACTAATAAGTGCTAACAAGGATGCACAAACGAATATTGAAACGGCTTTCCGTCGTATTCTTTGCCGTACTCCGGAAAAAGAAGAACTATCGATCCTTACGCGGTATCACAAAGAGCAGTTGGAACTGTTCCGGGCGGGACAGCTGGATGCAAAAGCCACCCTCAAGGTAGGAGAGTACCCTCAGGATCCAAAGTTAGATCCTGTAGTACAGGCTGCCCTGATGAAAACAATCAATCTTATGTACAATATGGAGGAGGCAATCGTTAAATCGTAGTTATGGAAAAAGAATTGTATCAACATCATCTCAATATGAACCGGCGGCGTTTTTTAAGCCGCATGAGTTTGGGTATTGGTTCTGTGGCATTGGGTTCGCTGCTGATTCCCGATCTTTTTTCAGGAAAGGAAACAGAAGAAGCTGTTCTACAAAGACTCCCGCACTTTGCTCCCAAAGCGAAAAGAATCATTTATCTGTTTCAGAATGGAGCGCCCTCACAGCTGGATCTGTTTGACTACAAGCCCATGCTGAACGAGCGTTTCGGAGAGGATTTGCCTGCTTCCATTCGCATGGGGCAGCGACTCACCGGTATGACTGCAGATCAGTCGAAGTTTCCATTGGCAGGCTCCACCTTTAAGTTTGCTCAATATGGCCAAGCCCGTGCCTGGATAAGTGAACTTTTGCCGCATACTGCCAGCGTGGTGGATGATATCTGTTTTGTGAAAAGCATCTTTACTGAAGCGATTAATCATGATCCGGCGCTTACCTTTTTCCAGACCGGTGCGCAGGTGGGCAACCGTCCCAGTATGGGTGCCTGGTTGAGTTATGGACTGGGTAGTGAAAATATGAACCTTCCGGCCTATTGTGTGCTTTTATCAAAAGGTAGAGGCAATGGACAAGGTGTATACTCCAAACTTTGGACCAATGGATTCCTTGATTCCGTTCACCAGGGCGTGCAGTTCAGCAGTGGTGAAAATCCGGTATTGTATCTCAACAACCAGGAAGCTATAACCAAAATGGATCGCCGTTCCATGCTGGATCAGCTGGCAGCACTTAATAATGAAAACTTCAAAGCCTTTGGAGATCCGGAAATCAATGCCAAAGTACAGCAATATGAAATGGCGTACCGGATGCAGACCGCTGTTCCCGAGGTAACTGACCTGAGTAAAGAACCGGAATCGATTGTGAAATTATACGGACCGGATTGTCTTGTTCCGGGAACCTATGCAGCCAACTGTTTGTTGGCGCGTAAACTTTCTGAAAACGGGGTACGCTTTGTTCAGTTGTATCACCAGGGATGGGATGGGCATGGAAACCTGCCGGGAGAAATCCGCGGACAGGCAATGGATACCGACCAGGCTTCAGCTGCACTTATTACTGATTTGAAACAAAGAGGCTTGCTAGACGAAACTCTGGTGATTTGGGGAGGTGAGTTTGGTCGCACCAATTATTGCCAGGG
>JALOMU010000078.1 GCA_025455285.1 Flavihumibacter sp. | reverse complement strand
AGTAAGCAAGCCATGTTCTGGCAACCAATTAAGATGGTGCGCTGCTGAAATAAATAAACTAATGACTGCAGCAACTGCGAGAGGCAAAATCTTTCCATTGACCAAGGTAAAGAGCAGGGCTGCTAACAGGTAGGCCCAACCGATCAAACCAAGAATGCCCCACCACCAGGTTTTAAATCCCGATAAGTTTTCGGCTGCGCCACCCCGATAGACAAAAGCCAATGCCGCCAGTACCACAAACGCCAGTACCTGGGCTATGCGTATTCCTGTTTTATTCCATTGTTTTGGATATTGGTTCCAAAGCACCATAAAAGCGATCCAGCTCCCCTTGAGAGACCGGTGGCCGTTTCGTTGATATTTTCTCCGTTTACCAGGAATACTCCCATCAGGAGCAGGGCAAGCCCACGCTGGAGGATATGAAGGGCAAGTTGTTGTTTGTTATCTCCTTTCGCCTGCCGGTTTCTTACAGCAAAGGGGATGGACATACCAACGATAAAAAGAAAACCCGGAAACACAATATCTGCAAAGCCCATACCGTCTGCATCTGCAGCAACATGTTCCAACCAGTGCGGAATGTCTTTCAGTGTCCAGAGGTCATTTACGAAGATCATTCCAAACATGGTGAGTGCACGAAGCACATCAATAGAAGCCACACGAATGGGGGATTTCGGGATAAAATCAGAGCTCATTTAGTTTTGGTTATCCCCTAATATAGCAATTTACTTTTTCGTAAAGTGCAGTTTTTCGTCGCGCTCATCATTATCATCCTGCAATTCAATTTTTGAGTTGGTGCTCAATACGATATCCCAATCATCATTCAGTTCCAGCAGATCCCTGTCTGTTGTTGAGAGTTGAATAACCAATTCGTTGCTACCATCATCCCTGCGTGTGCGCCAGGTTCCTGTAGTCGTAACCGCTGCGCGGGTGGCAGTTAGCTTTCCGTCATCTCCAAAAACAAAGGTATATCCATCGTAATCGCTGGTTTCGTCTCTACCATCATCAGTAAGCAGGCTTACTTTCCAGCTACCATTGATCAGGTAGGAGTTGGTTACTGAATTAGCGGGCGTATTGGTTGGATCATCATTATCGTCATCATACCTGTCGCAGGCAATCATACCTGCACTCACAAACAGAACAACCATCAGTTGCATCATATGCTTTTTCATATAGTTCAATTTAAGATCTGAACGAATTAATTTGAACTTGGTTGCCGCCACATAAAAAAAGGTAACCGAGTTGGTTACCTTTTTTATAACTATTTAGTAAGTCCGTATTTCTTTCTGTATCGTTCATCCAATTGCTTGTGTTTATCCGTCAGATCGACTTTACGTCCCTGTATAAAGGCATGCAGGATGATGCTGCTTCTCATATCCAGGATATCCCCCTCGCTCACTACCAGGCTGGCGTCCTTACCCACCTCGATGGATCCTGCCTGGTCACCGATACCCAGGATTTTCGCGGGATTCAGGGTGATGGCCTGCAGGGCCTGCTCTTTGGTTAACCCGTAGGCAGCAGCTGTACCGGCATTAAAGGGAAGGTTTCGGCCGCGGGTCTGTCCGTCTGCATCATTAATTGCATACAAAACGCCCGCCTTTTGAAGTGCAGCTGCGGTTTTGTAAGGCTGATCCACATCATCATCTATTGACGTGGGCAAACTGTGCATTTGGTTCAGGATTACTGAAATGTTGTTTTGTTTCAGCAGTTCGGGTATCTGATAAGATTCGCTACCACCAACAATTACAACATCCATTCCGAACTCCTTGGCAAAGTCAACAGCAATCAGCATTTCCTTTACGATATCACAATGAACGAAGAGTTTCTGCGACTTGTTGAACAGCCCTTTTACCGCTTCATATTTCAGGTTTGTACTGGTACGGCCGGTTTCATTCGCATAGGCTTGCGCTTCCCGAAAGAAGGTCTTGATTTCCTCTACCTGCTCCAACCCTCTCTTCACCGGATCGCTGGGGGCAGCTGCGCCCGTAAAGAAAGCAAAGCGGTTAGGGCGGTTGATGAGGGATGGCATTCTGAAATGAAGACCGTTTTCCATTTTAACAGCAGCGTCTTCCCAATTCCAGGCATCCAGCTGAACCACAGAGGAGGAACCACTGATCAGTCCGCCATCCGGCACAATATTGGCCATCAGAATACCATTTGTTTTCAGTGTGTTGATCACCTTGGAATCGGTATTGTAAGCTACAATAGAACGAATGGAGGGATTGATCTCACCTAATTCTGTATGGTCAATAGTAGCCCGGACACTGTTGACTTCCACCAACCCAAGCGTGGAGCTGCTAAGGATTAGTCCGGGGTAAATATGTTTACCACTGACATCGAAGACTTTTACATCATCCATTGGGATGGGCAGGTTTTGTCCGATTTTTTCAATTTTTCCATTGTTGATCTGAATGGTGGTATTCTCCAGCACCTGGCCATTACCAACATGTACGGTACCATTTTTCAGGAAAAGCAGTCCCTTATATTCGGGCGCAGGATACACATTTTCCTGGGCAAAGGAAGCAGCTGAAATCAGGGAAGCTCCCAGTAATGCAATTATGTTGTTTTTCATTGTTGTCTCGTTTAGTCGTTAGAATTGATCTGATCAGCGTCTACTACCAGCAGTCCATGACTATGCGCATGGTCGCTGCAGGTATGCATGATTTCCATACTTGCGCGAGCCGGCGCCATGGGAGCACCTGCCTTTTTCTCGCCCATCATTTTCTGTTCGAGTCGGCTCTTTTCTGCAGTGATTTTTGCCCGCAGCTCCTGGTCGCGCTGGCGATCAAAATATACAATTCCGTCTACGATGGTTTTTTCCGCCTTTGCATAAATGCTGAGTGGGTTATCTGACCAGAGTACCAGGTCGGCATCCTTACCTACTTTGATGCTACCCACACGATCTTCCACATGCAGCATTTTGGCAGGATTCAGCGTTACCATTTTCAAAGCGTCTTCTTCACTCATCTTGCTGTATTTTACGCTTTTGGCGGCTTCCTGGTTCAGGCGACGGGCCATTTCTGCATCATCGCTATTGATGGCAACATTCAACCCAACTTCCTGCATGATAGCTGCATTCTGCGGAATGGCATCTATAACTTCCATCTTATAATTCCACCAGTCGGAGAACGTACTGGCATTAGAGCCATGCGTTTTCATTTTATCGGCCACTTTATACCCTTCGAGAATATGGGTAAAGGTGTTAAAGGTGAATCCAAATCTGTCTCCAACGCGGATGGCAGCAGTGATCTCACTCTGCACATAAGAGTGGCAGGTGATGAAACGTTTTTTATTAAGGATCTCCACCAGTGCATCCAGTTCCAGATCGCGGCGAACAGTAGCCCATGGGTTGGCAGTTGCGCCTTTCTTACCCTTAGGGACAACCGAAGCAGCAGCAATTGCTTTTTCATAATCACGGGCACGGGTAAACGCATCTACCAGTACTTCTTCCACACCCATTCGGCTATCAGGGAAGCGATTGTTGGCGCTACTACCGGAACGTTTTACGTTTTCACCAAGAGCAAATTTGATCTGGGGAATCCAGTTAGCGAATTTTAGTCCTTCAGCATCTGCACCCCAGCGAAGTTTGATCAGCTGGGTCTGTCCACCAATGGTATTAGCAGAACCATGCAGGATATGGGATGAAGTAACACCACCACTCAACTGACGGTAAATATTGATATCCTCCGGATTAAGGTTATCGGCAATGCGCACTTCTGAAGTTACCGATTGTCCGCCTTCATTAATGGAAGCTGCTGCAATATGGGAGTGTTCATCGATAATACCCGGCGTAAGGTGTTTGCCGGTACCGTCCACCACTGTGGCGCCGGCATCTGACAGGCCTTTGCCTACTGCAGCGATCTTGCCATTTTTAACCAATACATCTGCACCTTCCAGTTTGCCATCTTTTTCATTGGTCCATACAGTGGCGTTCCGGATTAGCAGGGTTTGCTGTTCCGGCATTTTTTCAAAGCCATACCCGTTAAAAGGAAATGGAACAGCACCCAGTTCGGGAGTGATTTTCTTTTTAACACTGTCAGTTTTAGCAGACTCTTCTTTCACCATTTTAGCTGTCCAGTAGAACTTATTGCCACTGGCATCTTCTCCTGTACCCTGCCAGCCATCGGCCTGGCTAACACCACTAAGACGGATATTCTTTTTGGATTGTTTACTTTCAGGGAAACTGAGTTTAACCAATTTGCCATCAAAGCTGAATTTTCCGGTCAGGGTATCTTTCTGAATAACGGAAGCAGCACCACCTGCTTTAATCAGCAGGTTGTATTGTTGTGGGCCTTTGGCACTGTTTAAAGTCAATTGATATTCACCCATGGGGGCAGACCAGCTATCCTCTTTAACTCCGTATTTTTTACCCTGAACCCAGTTTTGCAAAATCACTGTTTTATCCTGGAAAACAGGTCCGCTGGTAATGATAAAATTGGCCCATTTGCCGGTTGACAGGCTACCAACTTCATTATACACACCCAGTAATGTTGCAGGTGTTTTGGTAAGGGCATCCAGTGCTTTGTTTTCAGAAAGTCCGTATTCTATTGCCTTGCGTAGATTCGCCAGGAATTGTTTGGCATCGCGAAGATCTGCTGCGGAAAGAGCAAAGGGAATATTGGCCTTTTCAAAAGCAGCCGCATTCGAGGGAGCCATTTCCCAATGTTTCATATCGGAAAGAGAAATAAAGCGGGCATCGTTTGGATCTTCTACATCCATCGCCTGGGGGAAATTCAGGGAGAGGATGAAAGGAGCTTTGGAAGCAGCCATTTCCTGTATCCGCTGGTATTCATTACCGCCGGCCTTGATGATGTACTGGATGCCAAATTCATCACCGATTTTATCGGCTCTTAAAGCCATCCATTTATCATTGGCTTCAAAGATCTGGGGCAGCGACAGGTTTTCATTCCAGGATTGAAGACTAAGATTAAGTCCTTCTTTAGCGGCATTGTTTTTATACCATTGGGCATCGATAAAACTTTGACGCAGTAAAGCGATTGTACCCATCAGGCTGCTGGGATAGACCTGGGTGGAGGATCCCTTGCTGAAAGAGAAATGTGATGCAGCCTTATCTTTTAAAACAGTTTTATTTTCTTTATCATCAGCCAGGGTAACCAGGGTACCGGTACCACGGGCAATGCCATCCTGAACATGGGTTAGCACAGTTCCAAAACCCTGCTCTCTAAGCTGTTTGGCTTTTTCTTCGTTTGCGGCAAATTGGGTTATCGCCTGAACATCGGAACGAATTGCCTGGTTCCAGCCGTAAGCGCCTTTCTGATTGGAAGTCAACTGTGCTGGAGCATTGAAATTAAACCGACGCTGGACAGCTGCCAGAGGAGGCATCCCATAGTCGGAATACATATCAATAAAGGAAGGATAGATGTACTTTCCCTTGCAATCAACCACCATCGCTTCCTTGGGAACAGTTACATTGGTGCCGATGGAGAGAATTCTACCATCTTTAACTACCATAGTAGCTGCATTGAATACGGAACCGGATTCCGCTACAATAGTTGCGTTGATAAATGCATAGGTGGCAACTTTTTCATCCGCAATGCCATTAATCGGGAAAGTCGGTTGTGCCTGGGCCAGGGAACCACTGAGCACAGCGCAGAGCAGTGTGGGTAGCCGAAGGCCGGAGGGCAGCATAAAATGCTTTCTCATGTGTGTTACTTGTTTCGTTTGTGTGAAGTACCGAATTTAAGTAAATGGTATAACTTCGACTACCGAATTTTATCAGCGGTCCTTTCATATTATGAATATTGCTTCTTTCATAGACCATACCATCTTAAAGCCAACTACTTCTATCGGGGATATTGAAAAGTTATGTGCGGAGGCAGT
The DNA here is from genome assembly GCA_025455285.1 of Flavihumibacter sp. Lineage (GTDB taxonomy): Bacteria > Bacteroidota > Bacteroidia > Chitinophagales > Chitinophagaceae > Flavihumibacter. The sequence goes on along the minus strand of JALOMU010000078.1, from coordinate 1,543 downwards.
TGCTTATGGGTTTGCAGCAGTTTGTGTACCGCCTCCGTTTGTAAAAAGAGCGGTGTCCATCCTGGCACCAACCTCCGTAAAAGTCGCCACCGTAGTGGGTTTCCCATTTGGGTATTCCGCCACGGAAGCCAAGGTTGCAGAAACCGTACTGGCCGTTGTGGATGGGGCACATGAAGTGGATATGGTGATCAACCTGGTAGCGCTCAAACAGCAGGACTGGAATTATCTGCAGAAAGAAGTAGCCCTGCTGGTGGAAGTATGTCATAATAAAGGAAGAATCTTGAAAGTGATTATTGAATCAGGCATCCTGAGTGAGGAAGAAATTATTAGTTGTTGTGAAAAACTGGGGCCGCTTGGTATTGATTTCATGAAAACATCCACCGGTTATGCCGAAAAAGGTGCGAGTGTAGAAGCTGTTCAATTGATGCGAAAGCACCTGCCCCCACAGGTTCAGATCAAGGCTTCCGGCGGAATCCGGGATTTTGCATTTGCCATTGCCCTGGTGGAAGCCGGTGCGAACCGCTTGGGCTGCAGTGCGAGTGTAGCCATTGCGGAGGGAAATCCCGCCGGGGCAACAACCGGAGGTTATTAGTAAAAGATTAAAATGAAAGGTCCAGCCAACTTTGGCGAGGATTTTGAATGTCTTAGTAACATGAAAACCCTGACAATCTTATTTTTTGCCTGCCTGTTTACAGTCCTCGGTTATGCCAATCCGGTAGCGGATACCATAATCGTTAAAAAAGACCCCAGGCTGGATCAACTCGTTAGAAAACAGATCGAGATCAATGAAGTAACCACCAGGGAATCCCGCCGGAATGTTCCAGGTTATCGTATCCAGGTAATCAATACAACCGACCGGAATGCAGCCATCAATGCAAAAACTACAGTTTACCGGATATTCCCGGAGCTGAAAGCCTATCTTATGTACCAGGCACCCTATTTCAGATTGCGGGTGGGCAATTTTGAAGATCGAAAAATGGCGGAGTCCTACCAACGTCAGTTATCCCGGGAATTCAAGCAGAATGTCTATATCGTAAATGATGTGATTGAGGTGAATCCGGACAAGAGCACGGAAGATTAATTTAGAAGTAAAAAGTGAGAAGTGAAAAGTAAGAAGTAAGAAGCAGGGAGAGCGCTTATATTTGTGGGATGGGGAACCAGGAGCAACAGGCATTACAGGAAAAAATAAGAAAGAAAGCTGCTACCTACGCAGCAGAGTACATTGCCATCCGGCAATACTTACATGCCAATCCGGAATTAAGTTACCAGGAATTTGAAACAAGCCAATTTGTGCAGGAACACCTGCGCAAGCTGGGTATTCCATTTACGGTAATGGCCACCACAGGTGTAGTAGGAATTATAAAAGGCCGGAACCCCGAAAGCAGATGTATTGCCTTAAGGGCGGATATGGATGCACTTCCTATCCGGGAGGAAAATGAGATATCCTATAAATCAACCCGGCCAGGCATCATGCATGCCTGCGGGCACGATGTACATACCAGTTGTTTACTGGGAGCTGCGCGCATTTTACAGGAGTTAAAAG
>JALOMU010000487.1 GCA_025455285.1 Flavihumibacter sp. | reverse complement strand
CCAACCCGTGATAGCCTGGGTCGTATCAAGTATCGTATGATGACAGATGACGAAAGCAAAGATCGTCGTAACTACCAGCGTGCTGATGTAATCAATTACCTTGATGGTGATTCTCTGATCCAGGGTGTAAACTACGGATATGGTATCACTACCCTGATTGGCGACAAGAGCCGCGTAATCAAAGGTGGTAGCTGGAATGATCGTGCTTATTGGCTGAGCCCCGGTACACGTCGTTTCCTGGAAGAAGATCAGGCTAGTTCAACTGTAGGTTTCCGTTGTGCAATGGACCGCGTGGGTAGCCCAGAAGGTAATGGTCGCAAAACCGGTATCAACTACAAGAGCAGAAAACAGAATTCCCGTAAGAGATAATTTTTTCAAACCTTAGTTATAAAGAGTCGCTGTATGGCGGCTCTTTTTTATTTTCGTATATGACCATTCCTGAAATCTATCAACTCTTTTTACAATATCCTTCCATTCAAACCGATACCCGGAAATTAAAGGAAGGAGATATCTTCTTTGCACTCAAAGGCGAAAATTTTAATGGCAATGCGTTTGCAAAAAAAGCACTGGAAGCAGGTGCTGCCTATGCTATTATTGATGAACCGGCTTACAAGGAAAATGACCGCATGATTGTGGTGGACAATGTGCTGAGCTGCTTGCAGCAATTGGCACTGCATCACCGCCGGCAATTCAGGATTCCCGTACTGGCCATCACCGGCAGCAATGGAAAAACAACTACCAAGGAACTGATTCACGAGGTATTGGCCACCACCTACCGGACCTATACAACCGTTGGCAATCTGAATAATCATATTGGCATTCCGCTTACCTTACTGCGCATTCAACCGGATGCGGAAATGGCAGTAGTGGAAATGGGTGCCAATCATCAGAAAGAAATTGCAGGTTATTGTACCTATACAGAGCCAACACACGGACTAATAACCAACCTTGGTAAAGCACACCTGGAAGGATTTGGAGGTGTGGAAGGTGTACGTAAAGGGAAAGGTGAGTTATTTGATTACCTGCGTGCCCATGAAGCAACAGCCTTTGTAATGTGGGATGATGAACACCTGCGCCGGATGTCGCAGGGCATTGAAACCGTTATCCGGTATGGTACCAAAGAGGGTGATGTGGTTGGTACTGCTGTTGCGGACCCGGATGGCCAGCGGGAGTTTTTACAGGTACAGGTGAGCAGAGGTTCTGCTATCGGTCTTGTGTCCACGCAATTGGTAGGTGATTACAATACGCCCAATGTATTAGCAGCTGTGGCAGTTGGAAAATGTTTCGGTGTACCGGATGAAGCCATTAAAAAAGCCATCGAATCCTACCAGCCGGAGAACAGCCGCAGTCAGTTGATCAGGCGTGATGGCCTGCATATCATCCTGGATGCTTATAATGCCAACCCTACCAGTATGCGGGCTGCGATTGAAAACTTTAAGCAATTAAAGGTTGACAACAAATACCTTTTTCTGGGTGCCATGGCAGAACTGGGTGAGGAAAGCATTGCGGAACACCAGGGTATAATTGATCTGATTGGTACTGGCAACTGGAAGGCAGTGGTGCTGGTAGGAGGAGATTTTGGAAAGATTACACATCCCTATATTCAACTTCAGAACAGTCTGGAGGCGCATGAATGGCTGTTGATCAAAGGCTCCCGCAGCATGCAAATGGAAAAAGTATTGTAGCCATCAGGGTGATAAGAATCACTTTTTCTTGTGGTTGCATCCGGTACCTTTGCAAAAAACAGGAAGGATATGGCGAAAGAATCAAATCACCCTGGCTATTTGTCAACTGTATTATCGAACCGTTGTCCCCGATGCAGGGAGGGAAAGATATTTGAATCCTCCAACCCTTATGCGTTTGGAAAGATTCTGAAGATGAATGACAGATGCCCGGTATGTAAGCAGCCCACAGAAATTGAAGTAGGATTTTATTACGGAACAGCCTACGTAAGTTATGCGCTTACCGTTGCGTTTTCTGTTGCAACCTTTATTGCCTGGTGGGTATTGATAGGATTTTCACTGGAAGATGGCGATTACAGAGTCTTATATTGGGGTATCACCAATGCGGTATTGTTAATTGCTTTACAGCCTGTATTCATGCGCTTATCGCGTTCTATGTGGCTGAGCTGGTTTGTCAAATACGATCCGAACTGGAGTGAAAAAGAGATAGATAAAACTTCACTGGAAAGAATTGTTCCCGAACATATGGGCGACTGGTAAGTCGCCCTTTTTTTATCCCGGATTGGTAGAAAAAATACTGGCTTCTTTCAGCAATAATCTTGGATGAAGTTTCAATTGTGCAATTACGAGTTCTGCAAAATCTTCCGGATGCATCACTCTTTCCGGATCTCCTTTGATCAGGTTGGCACTTTGCGCAAGGTCTGTTACAATGGTGCTTGGTGCCAGTGCAGTTACCCTGATATTGAGTTTCCTGACTTCCTGCATCAGGCTTTCAGATAAACCAAATACACCGAATTTGGAAGCACTGTAAGCGCTGGTAGCCGCGCTCCCTGCCTTGCCTGCGGTGGAGGAAATATTGATGATATCACCTGCTTTGGCTTCTATCATATCCGGTAAAACGGCGCGGGTAACATAATACACACCGAAGAGATTTACTTTCACCTGCTGCTCCCAGGTTTCGGGATCCAGATCAAGGAAACCACCAAATGTACCGGTACCTGCATTGTTGATGAGAATATCAAATTTTCCCAGCTTGCTTTTCAGATCGGCTATTGCTTTTTCAACTGCGTGGCGGTTGCTGACATCTGCTGTAGCATAAGCGGCCTTACCACCTCTTGCCTCAATAGCATGTGCCAGTTCTTTCACATCTTTTTCCGTCCTGGCCAGCAAACCCAGGTGAACACCTTCTGCTGCCAGCGCCAATGCGATGGCCTTGCCAATTCCCGCGGTCTTATTTGTTAATGACTGCATAATAGTTACTTTAAGTAACCAAAGCTACTTAACTTTGCAGGAAGCAATTGTTAAATCGAAAAAAAATAGAAGCGGTTTGTCCGGTTAAGGACATCATGGCCCGTTATGGCGACAAATGGACCATGCACAGCATCCTGTTGCTTGGCAAGCATGGTACCCTGCGGTTTTCAGAGCTTAAATCCTCGATTGAAGGAATCTCCCAGCGCATGCTGACGGTAACACTAAGGGCTTTGCAGGAAGATGGTTTGGTAAAGCGAACTGTTTATGCGGAACGACCACCGCGCGTGGAATATGCACTGACTCCCCTGGGAGAAAGCCTGCTTGAACAACTGGTTCTGTTATCGGAATGGGCACATGCGCACCTGGATGAAATCCAGAAAGCCCGCAGACAATTTGCCCGCAAGGAAAAACAAAAAACGTAAAAATAGAGGTATGGAAATAGGAATCTGTTCATTTGCTGATCTCGGAACTCATCCAATAAGCGGGGAGTCGGTTTCAGCACAACAGCGATTGAAAGATTTACTGGAAGAAATTGAACTGGCTGATCAGTTGGGGCTGGATGTATTTGCTATAGGAGAACACCATCGCCCGGATTATGCTGTCTCCTCTCCCACTACTGTACTGGCGGCTGCTGCGGTAAAGACCAAACGAATCAAATTGTCATCCGGAGTTACGGTATTAAGCTCAGAGGATCCCGTGCGGGTTTATCAACAGTTCGCTACGGTGGATCTTTTATCAGATGGACGGGCTGAGATTCTGGCGGGACGCGGATCTTTTATTGAATCCTTTCCCTTGTTTGGCTACAACCTGAAAGATTACGATGCGCTCTATGCAGAGAAACTGGAAATGCTGGTGCGTATAAATGAAGAAGAGAAAATACGGTGGGAAGGCAAACTAACCC
>JALOMU010000077.1 GCA_025455285.1 Flavihumibacter sp. | reverse complement strand
CCTATTCCTTTCACTTCTTCAATCCCTTTATCAGCATAGGCTTTTTTGATATAACTCAGATCCGCCTTTCCAGGTGTTTGAGTTACAATAAATATCATATCATCTCCCCAGCCTTTACCAAGCCGGTAAGATCGGTTGCAATTTTTTCCGGACTGCTCAACAGAAGTTACACGTTCAACAATTCCTTTCATTCCGCAGGCCGTTTCGACCATATCTGTTGTCAGTAAATCAGCACATGAAATGGCAGCAGGTGTTGGGGAATCAATATGTATGGAAGCAGCAGCAGTGGTTGCTTTCGGATCCGTACCACAGAAAGAAAAACAACAGGCAACTGCGGTTAAAAGGGTAAGCAATATGACACGCATGGAAGATGGTTTAATAGCTTACCTAAAACTCATGCAAAGCAGGATGGCCTGCAACACATGATCATGCAGGTAGTTATTAAACCAGCCGGTTGCGAATAGCAAGCGCAACTGCTTCCGTAGCGCTGTTTACGTGCAGTTTGGTATAAATATTCCGAATATGAAAGCGAACGGTATCCAGGCTGATGCCCAATTGCAGGGCAATCATTTTATAACTTCTCCCATCAACCAGTGATTGCAGCACCTGTTTTTCCTTTTCTGTCAGTTCATTGGGAGTTTGAGGTGCCCGTACTGCTGTTCCCTTTGCAAATACCTGCAATATTTTACGTGCGACTACCGGTGTCATCGGTGAGCCTCCGGCTACTGTATCAAACATAGCCTGTACAATTTCATGGGGTGGCGTACTCTTTAAAAGGTATCCATCCGCCCCGGCCTTGATGGCATCAAAAACTTTTTCATTTTCCTCAAACACAGTCAGTATCAGGATCAGCTGCTCCGGATCAAGCGTTTTAATTTTTGTGGTAGCATCAATTCCATTCATTACCGGCATATCAATATCCATTAATATCAATGCCGGATTTGTTTCATTGACCCGTTTTTGCACATCAGCCCCGTCTGCAAAAGAACCAACCACCCGGATACCCGGAAACTCCTGGAAATACATTTCCAGGCTTTGGCGATAGGCTTCATTGTTTTCGAATATGACAATGGTCAGTTCTCTTTTTTCACTAGTCATAACAGTAAGCTAATAAATTCAGGATATCTACCCAGTAGTCCTGCATATTTATGCAGGTAGTTCCTGCAAAGGAATTGTCAACCTGATCCGGCACCCGGCACCTGGGGCCGTATCCACCTGGATCGTTCCTCTAAGTTCCTTGATACGCTCCGACATATTAATCAGGCCGTTTTTCCTGGACAGCGCACTGCTATCGAATCCAATTCCATTGTCTCCAACTTCAATGTTGAGTTGATTCTTTGAAATTGCACAGTTTAAGGTAAAGACAGTAGCCTTGCCGTGTTTGAGGCAGTTATTCATTGCCTCCTTAAGAATGAGAAAAATATTTCTTTTCTGCAACATGCTCAATTCAACGGAAACACAGGACAATGCACCTTCCGCATCCAGGCGGATGTTTCCAGAAGTCAGAATTGGTTCTGCGTATTTAACAAAGCGCCTGATAAGCGGTTCTGCTTCTCCATTATGTGGTTGAATAGCCCACACAATATCTGACATATTCTGTACCATATCCCTGGTGTGTTGACGGATTTCCTGTACGATGCTTTTTCCCTTTTCATCCTTTACTCTTGACTCCAGCAGCGTACTGTATATACCAATACTGCTCAGGGTAGAGCCAATATCATCATGCAAATCACGGGATAACTGCCAGCGCAACTGCTCCATCCTTTTTTTGGATAGCCATTCTTTCCGGATGCTGTAAACAATTGGCACCAGCATAACGAATCCCAATAGGGTATAAAACCACCAGGATTTCCAGAAAGGCCGGTTGATTACAAAGGAATGTTCCAGGCTATTCTCTTGCCAGTTTTCATTGAGTCGCCTGTATTGTATTTCCAATTGGTAAGAACCGGGCTGCAGCTGATCAAATACAAGGCTCCCAAGGTTACCCAGGTAAATCCAGTCTTTCTCAGATTGTTTCAGGCGATAGCGGTATTGAATGGATTCCTGTTGCGTATAATCCAGTGCAGCAAACTCGAACCGGTAGGTATTGTCCTCATTTCCTTTTTGAATTTGAGTAAATACAAAGGGGATCTTTTCCGGTTCTTTCAATTCAACATAGGGGTAATACAATAATTTGTCGCGCATGAGGAAGGCGGCACCATATTGTCCAACTAAACAGGCATCCTGGAAGGCATGATAGCGTTTATCATGCAACATGGTGGTATAGATGTGCAATCCGCACACGCTATCAATGTAGTTTATTCCGTTTGGTGTTTTAATCCAGCTTTTACCAAGGGAATCCTTGCTCAATTCGTAAATAGTATTGGATAGCAGACCATCATGCGTACTGAAGCTGCGCAATACAGTACCAGATAATGTTATCAACTTGAGTCCTTCATATAATGTACCCACTAAGAGCTTCTCACCCATTTTAAGGATGCTATAACTTCCTCCTCGAAAAGGCAGCCTGAACAGCTTTTCCACACTTCGCTTTTGAAGATCAAGGCGGTAAATAATTGCTGCCGTATCAATTAGTAACAATTCCGATTTTTCGGCAACCGTCCAGTCGGTAACTTGTGTATGAACCGGACCAGCTACCATTGAATCAATAAATTTCCCCTTATTATTAAACAGATGGATCGCATGTTTCCCTGTAAAAACATGGAAACTATCCGTACTGATTCCCTCCGGATCAAGCTGGCCAAGCTTACCTGGTGGAATGAAAGGCTCAAACTGATTCCGGGTTTCATTAAACCTCAGCACTTCATCACTGAACCAGGGATTAATATAAAGTCCAATTTTGTCGGCATAGAGCACTTTCAAATAATTGGCCCATTTACCGGGATATAGCTGTTGCGGAATATACTGTAGTCGCTTCTTTTGAAAATCCCATTTGTGTAAGCCCCTCGAACGATTGTTTACGAAAATCGAGCCGGATGATGAAGACAAGATCTGTGTGGCTCCATGCTGAAAGGAAAAATTAAATGACTTAATGGGCAACGAAAAATTGATACTGGCTGCTGAAGGCCGGCAGATGAATACTCCCTGTTCGAATGAAATCCAGATATTACCATTTCGATCTGCAAACAATGCGGAGATGGATTCCAGTTTATGCTGGTTACCATTGAGTGATACAGATGTATAATCCTGCAGCAATTGCATATCACTGTTGAACACATAAATATGTCCACCCAGGGTCGACATCCAGATATTCCCCGAAGCATCCTGGATCATTGTATTGGGTATGCTGAAATAATCATCCTGCATCCCTGCTGCAGCAGGCATCCATATACTGTCGAGCCGGTTCTTTCGGGTATCATACCGGTAAAGCGACCTGCCTTTTTGTTCATTGACATTCCAACAGCTGAACCAAATGGATCCATCACGATCTATCAGAGAAGTGGAAATATCCAGTTGTTGTTGCAGGATTTTTTTCTGAAGCGGATTATAGTTGGAAGAATAGAATTGTCCGGCTGTATCCAACTGAAAAAAACCATGTGAGGAGGAAATCCAGATACTACCATCCGGATCTTCCAGGATATTCCGAAGATTGTAGAAATCGCTTATGGATAACCGTTTGCGTTCATCTTCCAGGAGTTTAAATCCGGATGGAGTCCATTTCAACAAGCCTCCTCCTGTACTCATTAAAATCGTTTTCCTGGAAGTATGCACAATGGTATGTGATCTCCTAAACTCTTTCTGTTTTAATTGCTGGGTAAAGCTGAGCAGTTCTCCGGAACCGGGAGTAAAACGAACGGGACCTTCGTGTTCGGTAACAGCCCAGATATACTGTTGCGCGTCTTCCGTAATGCCAAAATTCATAATGGAAGAGGGAAGTGAACGAAGGGGATCCTGAGGATCGTAGGACAACGTAAAGAATCGGTTTCCATCGTAGCGCTGGAGTCCATTCCTGGTATTCAGCCAAATCAATCCGTTATGATCCTGGAAGAAGAATTTAACCCGGTTATCAGCCAAGCCATGTTGCGTAGTGAGTTGCCGGATGGCAGGCAAATCAGCTTCCTGTTTGGAATACAGTTTGGCAGATAGTATAAGCAGTCCGGTTAAAATTAGCCAACTCCTCATACATACAAGATACTAATCCACCGGCACAAAACTAAACATCCACTTAAGCGGTACGTAGTATATTAGAATTCAGGTTTCAATAATACCGCATCTGCAATGATTACCCCTTGTTCACCGGTCGAACCGATAGAAATACGGGTATTCTTTCCCAATTGATAGGTTCCGATCAATTTCCACCCTCCGGAGGTTTGACCACTAACCTGCAACTGCTCCCGGTTAAGGATGACCAGGTGTTCTTTTTGTCCGTCCTGAACCTTCACCTGGTAACGGGAAGCCAGGTTGGGGTATCTCGGCATTACATAGACATATACTGAATACTCACCTGCGATTTTGATGGCGGGTTGGAAAACAACCTGATCAGTAGGAGTCGGCTGCTCTGCCAGCAGGTAATCAGGACCATAGCCATGCCGCATTTTTTTCCAGTTACCGTTTATCGTAACAGCAGTAGCATCTGCATTATCCAGAATAATTTCAGGAGTGGATCCATCTGCAAGCGGATTGTTTTTTAATTCCAGTTGCAATTTTTTCACATCAATATCCTGCACTGCCTTTTTTTGATCAATGGCGAGACTGGCTGCCACAGCGCTTGATTGTCCGAGTACCATAAACACTGGTTCCATCCGGATAGAACCATAGGCAATATGACTGGCACTTAAACAGATTGGCACCAGCAGATTGGTACATTCCGATTTTTTAGGAATCAGCGAACGATAACTGATTGGATAGGGCCCAAATCCTCCCACCTGCACATCTCCTTCATTCTTTACCATGCCATTGATTATGAGTCGCTGTATGTTGTGGGAGTCCATCGTATAGGCGGCCATTCCTACGCCATCCGTTACCACTTCTTTGCCTTCACAGTTCGCCTGCGTCATCACGTATTCGCCTACCATCCGACGCGCTTCACGTATATAGAGCTGGGGCGACCAATGACCGGTTTCAACATATTCATCCTTCGGATAACCCCAGATCAGCATTTCATTCCGGATGGATTCGGGCACTCTTGGATCATTGCCGATGAAATACAACAGGCCCTTGGTGTAATCAAGATGCTTCTGAATAATTGCTCTTCTTTTTTCATAATCTGCTTCCGGATACTCATAATTTTCTCCAATCATATCCGTTGAAAAAGGCCCGTTGTTATTAATATCCGTTTTATTGTTGGGCATAAGATCCATTTTCAGAATCTGCCGAAGCGTTTTCGGTTGTCCATGATTGAGATAACGAAGTAATAATTCATATCGGTCGGGTTGATAATCAGCCGGCTTTTCGATAGGTAGTCTGTTAGCGGGATTATTAGTAAGGCAAATCCTGAAATTATAAGCCTGCACTTTTTTATCACCCGAACCGATTGGCTGCAATGGCTCCGGATTAATGCCCCATAACAAGCCACTGGAAGGATCACCCGGTGTTTTATAGGGATCAATCCCATCCGGGAACTGGTGGTATTTCTCCACCTGAACACCGTTATAGGTTTCGCCATATTGGCTATTGGCTTCGCGACCAATTGTATAAGACACTCCTGCTTTGGCCAGCAAATCACCTTCATAACTACAATCGAGGTAGACTTTGGCTTTCACCCGTACCCCACGGTCTTTCATATCAAAGGGGTGCCGAAGCGAGATTTCAGAAATCGCTCCTTTATTTTTAGTGACACTGATCAATGCTTTTTCATACCATACTTCCACATTGGCTTTAGAGATATATTCCTTAAAAAGCGACTCCGCAACGCCTGGCTCAAAAATCCAGGATTCAAATGTTCCGTAGTGTTTGCCAAGTCGTCTGTAATAATCCAGCGCCAATCCACTTATGGCAAATTTATTACCGATATCTGTAAAGCCGAGACCACCGCTTGTTAAGCCACCTAACCGCTTGCCGGGTTCAATGAGCAATACTGTTTTTCCCATTTTTTTTGCCGTAAACGCCGCCATCACACCAGCAGAACTTCCGCCATAAATGCAGATATCTACTTGTTTTATAGTTTGTGCAGTTACCTGAATAGAAAACAATACGCAAAACAGCGTAAAAACCAGAGGAGATTGTTTCATAGCTATAAGTTACTGGTTTTAAGAACAGGGGCACTATGTAAATTTCTCCAGGTCTTATCTAATTTTCACTATACTGACCAGACAGATAAGTTCATTGCTCAGATATACAGTTTTTCAAGCAAATAATTTATATCCTCTTCTGTATGGCGACTATTCACTATGATCCGGGTAATCTTATCATCTTCCGGACCGGGATACGCAAAACTGCTGATCAGGATTTGATGCTCATTTAAGTTGACAGCAAGCTGATTATCATTGCTAAAAATTACCGGGTAATCCGGGATATAACGGAGAGTAGTAAACGAAAATAAACCTTGCTGAAGTTGATGGATATTTCGGAATAGGGCAGCTCTTTCCATCTCATAAAGTTCTTGAGCATGAAGGTAAGCATACAGCAAAGCAGGAGCCATAGGGGATGCGGCAGTAAAAAAAGGAGATGTGCGTAAATCTGACAGCTGGCTGGATTTCGCAAGAATAATCCCCCCAGCCATACCCATTGCCTTCGCAAGGGAAGAAACGATTATTACATCTACGAAACCGATCTCAGGTAAAAGTCCGGAGACTCCTTCACCCGATTCTCCCAGGATCCCTAATCCATGAGAATCATCGATGATAACTGTAATTTTTTTGTTTACTGGTAGCTGACTGATCCAGGAAAAATCATACTTGTTTACCTCCAACGGATCAATCGAATTGGTTAGGATTACAACATTTTCATCAGGAACTTGCTGCAAAAGTTCTGGCAGTTCGGTTATCCAATTATGATAGTCGCCGGCTTTCGCATCCGCCTGCTTTCTAAATAAAGCGGGATGACAACCCAGATAAATGCCGCTTTATCCTCAAAATACCGAATCACCAGTTGAGCTGCCATAAAGCCGGAAGAAACCGTCAGAGCCGCATCCGCTTTAAACAGCTTTGTCATGGCAGTTTCAGCCTCCTCATACACCGGAATAGTAAAATTTCCAGATCTGGAACTTCCGTAATTAGACCCATAGATCCGCATTCCCTCTTCAATCAACCGGGAAAACTCCGGATTCGCATTCATACCAAGATAGGCTGTACCACTGAAAAACAAAAACGGTTTTCCATTGAGGTTTACAACCCGGTCGGGTTTGCTACCATTCGGAAGTATATCACGGAAGTGGTTCACCGTGTAAATTTATGTTATTGATTAACCAACAGCAGTTTACGTTCAAGCTGATCAGCCATTCGCTGACTCAGAATGGTAATGTTTTTTTCATAATTACTGAAATACTCGGCGATATCCTGCTGTTTAACAGTTGGTTTTACCCGCACCATATAATCGGGCATGGATTCGCTTAGCGTACCTGAACTGATTTCCACACCATTCTCCAGCAACTGGTAACGTACCTCCAGCGTTTTATCAATGGAACCAATCGTTATTTTATCCCAGGCAACTGCTAAACCAATGAATATCATATGCCCTTCATCCAATACCTGGAACTGTTGCGGTATTTTTTCAATTGATAGCTTCAACTGTTTATTACCCAAATTTTTGCTCAGTCTTTTGGCAGCATATTTATGGATTGAATTTGAATAGACCGTTATTGCATGTTCCGGATTAAGGGTACAGGTCATCGCATAATGGAATTCAATGTATACAATCAAAGGTAGCCAATTGTAGGTTTTACCGGTTGTTACGGATTGGGGACCTGCAATAGAAAGCGGTGAACTGATGATAATATTTTCAACCGGTTTTACTTTTTTTGGCGGAGGCGTTGTTTCGTAATGTTTGGTTACAAATTTGTCGATTCGTTTGGAATTCAAACAGCTGGAAAGACTCAACAGACAAAATAAAAAGAAACATAGGGAGAAGATCCGATTCTTCGTTTTCATACTGACTAAGGTTTATAAAAAGATTACAATAATAGGAAATAGTCACATCCATTTCCACAGAAACCTTACTGCATTCTCATAAAACAATCCTTCAATCAGCGCATCCACATCTATTTCGGATTTCGAAATACCCGCCTGCTCCCAGATTTTTTTCCCACGTTTCAGCTGGCGATGGATTTCAGTCCGGAACGTAGGTAATTCCGTTGCGTTATTGCAACAATCAATCGGATTGATTAGCCCATCAAAATCGGATCCTATACAAATTTGCTGAATCGCTTTGCTTAGCGGAATTCTTGCCTGTTTTGCAATCCGCAGAAAATGTATCAATTGATTCAAAAAGTAAGAATAATGCACTTCAATCGTTACCGGCTCCTGTTCCAGCACCTCATCACCTGTTAATGCAACATCTGGGTCTTTTATGATGGGTACATCCGCAGGATCCGTAACCGGATGAAAAAAATCAGCCGCTTCCGCTTCAGAAATATATTCCAGATCTGTTGGTAATATATTCCACTGGTACCCGATGTTATCAGCAGGAAACCCAAGAATCCGCTGATCCAGGGACAATCCAATCAATCCACCCGATCGCAGAATATCTACAACCTCCTCATCATACAAATTAATACTACTGTGATTAAAGGCCGACTGTGCCAGATGTCCTCTTCTCTTGACATGCCTGATTTCCCATACGCCCTGCCGCCGTACCGGTTTTTCATACAACTGTGCAGATCGGTTTCGCATACTCACTCCGGCAAAACCTGCATGCGTGCAAAGCAATGGATAAGCCTGATATTCTGTTTTATGCAATTGAATAAGCTGCTTTCGGGAAACAAAACTTAAATGCTTTAGGTCAGGCAAACTATTTCTACTATACAATTCTTTAATAATCCGGATACCCGCTTCGGTTATACCAGCCCCCTTCGGATAAAACAATGCATCCTCTATAAACTGGATCCCAAAAGCATGATTGAAAAATGGGACCGACTGCATATGCGCCAGGTTGATAACCACAATTCTTGTCTGATATCTCGCCTGAAAGTCGTCCAGGTTTCGGTAAAAAGCCTGCTCCGCATCCGGCGATTCCGGGTCATCCATAAAACAATGGATACCCTCCACCAGGCATATACCGTGAATAACATTAGTAGCCGATTGATCGTACTCAGTCATGGAATTAATAAACCGGAAACGCGACTTGCCATCCGGACTCACAGCATTATTCAGCAATGAATCCATATTCTTACATAACCAGGAATAATACGAAGGGGATTGAAGAATCGATTTCAATTTAGACGGATCCAGTAACTTGATCTTTCCTTTGCTGGCCACTTTCCTGGATAACACTCCTTCCGCAATGTTTTTTTCTATGGCGTATAAAACAATACCCGCCAGGTTGATGCCCGCTTTCTGCAGTTGACTAAGATTTGCCTGTGAATTAAGGGCATGGTTGAATAAACTATTAATTCCAATTTGCGTCTCCTGTCCAAAAAGTTTTCCAATAGAAAGTTTTGCTTCAATCTTGGTCCAGGGAGTCATCGCTTCTGACGGAGGCGATAATAATTCCTTGAGGGAAGGATGAATATGGAAATCAAATAGTGGCATGCTATCAGTAAGTTACGGAAACCATCCTGATTCCTGCTTCCCTTAATGATATTACTCATGCCTATAAACTTCAACCAGTCCACCCGCTTCTGCTTTAAGGTTCAGCCAACCTTCCTCAGTCAGATCCGCTTCACAGTATTTTTGCTGCCTGATCTTCCAGTTTCCTTGGCTCAGCCATACCTTTGTTTCGCCCCCTTTTTCGGAACGAATCATAGCTCTTTTAATGTGGCCTTCAGAATAGCTGGCGTCCACCAGGAAAGCACCCTGGGTCCGGAAGTTTTTAAAACTACAATTCGACCAGTCGGCAGGGATTGCAGGAAACAAATTGATATATCCTGCATGACTTTGCAATAACATTTCTTGTAACCCGGATGCATAAGCGAAATTTCCTTCCAGTGTGAAGGGCCGGTAAGTAAAACTTGAATACCCTTTACCCGTCTGATCGCCATTTAAATGAAAGCTGTTCACAGAACAGAAAGCCCTGGCAAAAATATCCAGT
>JALOMU010000076.1 GCA_025455285.1 Flavihumibacter sp. | reverse complement strand
CCGAACTTATCAATCGGTATAGCAAACTCCTGGCGGAAAAATTCCATGCTGCCCAGCATGCCCGGATTCAGGAAGTTCATCTGGGCATAAATATCAAATGTATTGTTCTGCAAGGGAGTACCGCTCATGCACAACCGATGACGGGCCCGCAATAGAGAAGCTGCTTTTGTCACCTTGCTGGATGGGTTCTTGATTGCCTGGGATTCATCCAGCACTACCGCATCAAATTCCATATCCACCAGCATTTTGATATCGCTGCGCAAAGTGCCATAGGTAGTGATGATCACATTTTTGTTTTCCAGCAACGCCTTGTTCCGCGTACGCTCTCCGCCATGATGAATATGATAGGTCAGCGTGGGAGTGAATTTTTTAATCTCGTTCTCCCAGTTGAACATCAGGGTAGTCGGACAAACAACCAGGGCTTTCAGCCGCTGATGGTGATCACGATAATGTTGTAAGAAACTCAGGGCCTGGATGGTTTTACCCAAACCCATATCATCCGCAAGGATACCACCCCAGTTCACTTCGCTCAAGTAATTCAACCATTGGAACCCGAACGCCTGGTAGGGGCGCAATATGGGTTTCAGATGCGAAGGCGGATCCACTTCGCGGATGCTTTTGAACCCGCGCAGGCGATCGTATTTTTCTTCCAACTGTACAAACAACTCCTCCTCATTACGTTCATTGTACAATTCATCGATCACACTCATGTGGTATTTCGACAATCGCAGGTTCTGGGCCTTGCCTTCACCTATTCTGAACAGGAGTGAATAGCGCTTGATCCATTCTTCAGGAAGAATACCCAATGAACCATCATCCAGTTGTACAAATTGCTGCTTATTGGCGAGCGCGCGCTTTACTTCCGCCACCGTCACTTTCTGATCGCCAAATAATATATCCACTTTCGCATCAAACCAATCGGTATTGCTGCTGATCTGAATCCGGGTCTGTGGCTTGGCCGTATTGAACCGGAAATTCTTTAATGCTTCAAATCCGTACACCGGAATTTTCATCTCATTCATGGCATCCACGAAGAGGAAGAACCAGTTGTTGCGTAACACGTCGGCGCCTTTTAGTACCAGGTTCTGGGAACCATCCGGACGAATAAAATTGGAGTGAAGCGCTTCGAGTTTGGAAAGAAACTGCTGCTCCACTTCCTTGTTGCGATGTACGATCATCACCTTATCGCCATCCGGCACCACGATTTCATCCTTATCTCCGGGCTTGGTTTCATAGCCCTTATAACTGAAAATGGGCTGGAATACCAGGTATTCTCCCTTCTCCTGCAGCATCAGGCGACGCTCGGGATCTCCATCTTTATAGGATGAAATCAGGGAAGGATCAAACTCAACCTGGTATTGTTTGGCCAAAGGCAGCACCATCTGTTTCAATTGCACAGGCCATACGGATTTGGCAATCGTTATGGTTCCTTTCGGCATGAAGGTCTCCACCACATTTACATCCTCTTCACTGCGCCAGGTATAAATATGATCGTTATACAGGAACAGCAGATTACTGTTGATTTTATTATCCGTGAGCTTTAATTCCGCTCCATTGATCTTCACCCAGCAACTCAGTTCATACTGACGGTTTTTCAGCTGAACCTTGAAATAAGGCACCAAAGGCTCGGTTACAATACCAATGGAAACAAGGCTTTCTGTTTTGAAGGTTTTGCCGGAAGGCAGTAGATAAACAAAGGGACTATCTGCCACATCGTTCACCAGCTTTCTTAGCTTGGGCTGCAGGTATTCCACCACCAGGTGTTTGGTTTCCGCGGGCAATTCTTCACTTTCGTGATGAATGATATTTTCCCAGATACCGCTAAAGGGTGAATTTCGGTTAAGGTACTTCGTTAGTTCCGATTCCTGCATTCGGCGCAGTGCCGGAATCAAGGGGCGATCTGCTTCCGGGTACAATTCCAGATTTACATATTTGGAAAGATCCAGTTTCTCTACTTTTCCAAGAAAACGTTGCTGTAATTCTTCTGTTTCGCCCTGTATGGCATCAACGCTGAAACCCGGATAGGCTTTCTGGTGCAGGTTGATAACTACCCCAATCCGCATTGCAGCGCCTGGTTCAACTTCTTCTGTTTCAACATCTGATAATTCAGCTGCAGGCACCACCAGTTCCTGTGGTTTGGGGCGAAGGCCTGTCTGCATAGGATTAATCCGCTTGATGGAAGTATCCAGTACGCGTAAGAAGGGTTTTCCTTCTTTATAGGCGAATTCGAATTTACCCTTCAAATCATCATTCAAACTATAACCGTAGGCTTCGAGCAGTTTATTTTTTTCTTTATCCCAGTTGCGTATGGAGTCGAAGTAATTGGGACCAAAGGCATTCAGCAATTGAAGAAAGACAATCACTTTGGGAAGGCACAGTGGATGTTTGGTATCTACATAATCACAACTGGTATCAAAATTCCGCTCTTCATTTTTGCGGATAACAACTTTGTAGGTAGTGCCATCCAGTTCAACGGTGGCTTTCACCACTTCATCTGCTGCAGATTCAATATTGGCTTTATTGGTTCGCAGGTATTGTTCAGCTGCAGTATAGGTTTCCGGGCCGCTTAGCAGTTTGATCGTTTTCAGATCAATATTTTTCATCTTGATGACCGTATGCCGCTGGTCGTATTCTACTTCTTCCGCCTGGAGCAGGTTTTTATCGAGCAGTTCCTGCAATTGAATCAAGGCTGCTGCTTCGTGCCTGCAGATATCCCCCAGGTTATACGGACAGCTGCATCGTACGGAAAGTGCTTTCGGATCAGCAAATTTTTGAACATATACTTTATAGAAAGTACTGTAGCTATCATCTTTTACGCGAAATGTCACGGAACCCAGCAATTCATCATATTCAACCAGCTCCACATATCCGATGGCATGAATCTTTTTTCCTCTGCGGATCACTTCATCAGTACCATTCGTATATACATATTTGATAAGGTGCGGTAAAGCCATTCATGGTTTTTTAAGTTATCCTGCTTGCGAACAGGCCAATCTGCAAAAGTAACGGAAACTAGGGCAGATATCCATATTAAATATTCCCTATTACGGCACGGTATTCGCACGGGCATAGATAACTTTGTGCATTAAAGACTGAATTGATATGAACTGGTTTCCCCGAATGCTGCTGACCGCAGGCCTGATCAGCACCCTTCCTGCTTTTAGCCAACGACTGAAAAAAGGCGAAAAAGTAGTGGTGGCACAATTGAAAGAGCATGTATATTTTCTGGCAGATGACCGCCTGGAGGGCAGAAGAGCTGGTTCAAAAGGAGAACAACTCGCCGCTGATTATATCAAAAATCAGTTCACCAATATCGGGCTTACACCCAAGGGAAGCCAGGGGAATTGGTTCCAGGAGTTTCCTATATATGATGGTAAGGATTACAGCCAGGCTTCCTACCTGTTTATAAATGGCAATGAAATCAACAAAAAGAATTATTTCCCTCATCCGCTTTCACCGGAGCGAATGCTGGAAGCAATGCCTTCCATCGCGCTGAAAGAAGCCGGGGTTCCCTGGTTCCTGGATTTTGGAGCTGAACTGGAGGCCAATAAATCAAATCCGCACTTCGACCGGGAAGCAGCCTTGCTGGCAAAAGTAAAACAGGCTGCAGAAAACGGGGCTACTGCGCTCATCGTTTACCATGATCCGGAGATGAAATATCAGCCTAAGCAACGTGGTGATGAGTTGCCAATCCCTGTATTGTTCCTCAATAAAACAGAGGCCGACAAATACCTTCACGATGAAACCGATATGCTGGAGATCAAACTCAAAACCGGTTTCACCAAACTGGAACGAACCGGCCGCAACGTGGTAGGATTTATGGATAATGGTGCTACACATACCGTGGTTATCGGGGCTCACTTTGATCACCTGGGTTATGGTGAAGATGGCAATTCAATGATTCGCCAGGAAAATCCCGGTCTTCACAATGGAGCGGATGATAATGCCAGTGGAACGGCTGCCCTTATTGAACTTGCCCGGATGCTGAAAAAAGAAAAGAAAAATCCGTTCAACTACCTGTTCATTGCGTTTTCCGCTGAAGAGCTGGGCTTGTTTGGATCAAAATATTTTACTGAGAATTCCACCATTCCACTTACCAGCATTAATTATATGGTGAATATGGATATGGTAGGCCGACTGAATGACAGCAGTAAAACACTGACAGTGGGCGGGTACGGAACTTCTCCAACCTGGGGAAATACCTTCACCTCGATTAGTGATAACCGTTACCTGAATATTAAATTCGACAGTAGCGGAACCGGTCCAAGTGATCATTCCTCCTTTTACAGAAAGGATATTCCGGTACTGTTTTTCTTTACAGGATTGCATACCGACTACCATAAACCTTCTGATGATGCGGATAAAATCAACTATACTGGTCAGCTAAGAATCATTCAACTGATCCGCAATCTGATTCAGGCTACCGGAGATCAACCCAAGCTCGCCTTTACGAAAACCAGAGAGCAGCAAATGGGCACTTCAACCAGATTCACTGTTAGTCTTGGTATCATGCCTGATTATGCCTTCAGCGGAAATGGAGTTAAAGTAGATGGTGTAACGGATGGCCGGCCGGCTCAGAAAGCAGGTATCAAAGCGGGAGATATCATCACGAAGCTGGGAGATATCACAATTGCTTCTATGGAGCAGTATATGAAAGCGTTGGGAAGTTTCAAAAAAGGAGATAAAACAACGATAATTTACCAAAGAGACTCAACAGAATATTCAGCATCTGTAGAATTTTAATACATTACGCATGAAATTAAAACTGGATGTTGCCGAAATGACCGAAGATTTTTTCGGTGACGCCCATTTACTCGGAATTGTAGCACCAGTTAGAGATTATCAGTTTTGCTGGCAACTCAACCGTCAATTTCATTTTAATTTCAGGGTTAATATCGGGCTGGAGATTCAGCTGAATAAAAAAAACCGGAACTATTATTTTCCGGTTTACGAACACAAAGAACCTCAATTCTATCGAAATCATTACATCTACAAAAATCAGCACGATGGAGAATACCTGCTGCCGGAGTTCAGGCATCTTGATTTTCTCTGGCTGATCAAGGGAGATGAAGTGCCTGCTCAACTGATTGCTGACATACAACAGGGTATCCGGACTATTTCCGGAGTACAGCTGGTGGTGGAACTAACCAATGAAAAGATAAAACACAAAGAACACCTGATATTTTAATATGGCCATTATCAGCCAACTCAAGAGCGCCTTAAAACAATACGGATTCTTCAACGTACTCAAACTTGGTTTCACCAAAGTGGTAGAGAAGTTTGGCTATTACAGGGATACTTATACGCTGTTTGAAAAAGAGTTGGTCCAATCCGAACCGGTTAAGCCATTAGCTGCCGGTTATTTTTTTAAAGAATTATCGGGGGAAGTACTGAACAACCTGAATGCTCCCTGGATCAGTCCTGAACAAGTTTACACATTTAAGTCGCGCTTATCAAAACCAGGTTATTTTGGATTGGGCATTTTCAAAGAAGGAAGTTCAGAACTGGTATATTATTTCTGGCTCAATTTTGAAAGAATTGAAATGCCGGAATACTTTGATAATTGCCATAGCCTCAAACTTGGTGAAAAGGAAGCCTATCTCTATGATGGATATTGTCATCCGGAACATCGCGGAAGAGGATTTCATGGTTTTGCAGCCCAAATGCTGATGAACCTTGCAAGCGCAGCAGCTAAATCAAAAATGGTGACAATCATCCGTTCCATAAACAAGGCTGCGATAGTTTCCCAGGAGAAAGTAGGTTTCCGACCGGTAAAAGAAATCCGGTTTTCCGGTTTTCGTTCCAGCATATCCTTTACAGTCAGGAATCTGTAACTTTCAGCAACAAAAAATCTAGGTTATGTGGCAGGAAAAAGACAACACCCTCTATCAAAAATTCAGTTTTGCAGATTTTTCTGAAGCCTTTGCTTTTATGACCAGGGTTGCCCTGCTTGCTGAATCCATGAATCATCATCCCCGCTGGAGCAATGTCTGGAATACCGTAGAGATCTGGCTCAATACACACGATGCAGGCAATATCATTACAGATAAAGACCGGAAACTGGCAGCCGCCATCGATAAACTGGTAGCCTGATCAGACCAGGTTCACGCGCTTCTCAACAGCTTCTGTAAGCATCCCGATTGGTTCGAGGTAGTTGCCAAGGCCAAATTGAGTCAATATATCCTGCACCCGGCTTTTCTCTTCCGGCGCAGCAGCAATTAATAAACCTCCGTTGGTTTGAGGGTCTGCCAATAATCCGGTTATATAATCATCCGGCTTCCCGGTTGAGTTTAGTACTTTATGGTAATAACTTGCTGCGTTTCGTTTGGTTGCTCCAGGTTGAATACCCTGCTCCAGGTAGAAGGTAGTTCCATCCAGCAAAGGGATATCCGTTAGCCGGATTTCTGCAGATAGTGCAGATCCTTCAGCCATTTCTATTAAGTGACCTAGTAATCCGAAACCGGTAACATCGGTCATAGCATGCACACCCTCCAGATCTCCCAGTGCCGCACCCACTTTATTCAGTTGGATAAGCTGATTCAATAATCCTGCATAATGTACCGGTGAGAGTTTCTTTCTTTTCTGCGCGGTAGACAAAATACCTGTTCCGATGGATTTGGTAAGGAATAACAAATCGCCGGGCTTTCCCGTATTGTTCTGTTTAAGGTTTTGAATATTGACCAGGCCATTAACTGCCAATCCGAATATGGGTTCAGGTGAATCAATACTGTGTCCGCCTGCCAACGGAATTCCTGCTTCTTCACAGATGGCTCTAGCCCCTTCCAGTACTTTGTTTGCCAGCTCGGCGGGTAGCTTTTCAACTGGCCAGCCCAGGATTGCGATTGCCAGTACCGGTTTTCCTCCCATCGCATACACATCACTGATAGCATTGGCAGAAGCTATCTTACCAAAGTCAACCGCATCATCAACAATCGGCATGAAAAAATCGGTAGTAGAAATCAATGCCTGGCCATTGCCAAGATTGTATACGGCCGCATCATCCCTGCTCTGGTTTCCTACCAGCAGGTTTATGTTTGGCTGAGCAGGCCTGGCCTGGTGCAGAATGGTGTCCAACACACTGGGAGCAATCTTACAACCGCAACC
>JALOMU010000075.1 GCA_025455285.1 Flavihumibacter sp. | reverse complement strand
CAAAACTGAAAAAGCACAATTGCTGCCCGAGTTTACGGTTGGATATACCAATATGTCCATTGTGGGATATCAAAGCAGAAACGGGGTGGATAATCTGTATTTTGGTCCGGGTTACCGCTTTCACTCGGTCAACTTTACTATGGGGCTTCCCTTGTTTATGAAGGCCACCCGTACCCGGTTAAAAGCCGCAGAAGTCCAGGTGGAGCAGGCTGCTACGCAGGCTTCTGCATTGCTACAGTCGCTTCAGTACCGGCAACTCCAACTGGAAGAGGAGATGAAAAAATCACAGGATCAGATAAATTATTTCAGGCAATCCGGTAAAAAGCAGGCAGACGCCCTGCAACTACAGGCCCGGGCTGCTTATGAAAACGGAGAGATTGATTATCTGCAATGGACCATGTTGATGAATCAGAGCATCAACATAAGACTGAATTATCTGGATGCAGTGAAAGCTTATAATACGCAATTGGTTGAAATGAACTTTGTAAATGGAAATTAACAACAATGAAAAAGCTATCAATTATAGTATCGGTTGGCGTGATGGCGGCTTGTAATACAGCAGCACCCAAATCCGAAACAACAACCTCACAATTGCTTACCAACCAGGTTGAACTGGACAGCAGTCAGCTTCGAATGGGAGGGGTTATTACCGGTAAAGCGGTATCAAAAGAAATCAGCAGTACCCTAACTGTAAACGGCGTTGTGGATGTACCCCCCCAGAATATTGTATCGGTGAGTTTTCCTTTGGGAGGATATTTGAAATCAACCCGCTTACTACCGGGCATGCGTGTGCGAAAAGGGGAGGTAATTGGAGCAATTGAAGATCAGGCCCTGGTGCAACTACAGCAGGACTACCTGGTTACCCAAAGCAAACTGGATTACCTCAAGCAGGACCTGGAGCGTCAGCGGATTCTAAATGAGAATAAAGTGAATGCTGATAAGGTATTGCAACAGGTGAGTACGGATGTGGAAAGCCAGGAGGTATTACTTAAAGGGTATAGTGAAAAGCTTCGTCTGGTTGGGCTACAGCCAGAACAGCTGACGGCGGAAAATTTGTCCCGGTCTGTTGCACTTCGGTCGCCTATCAATGGATATGTTTCCAAAGTTAATGTGAACATCGGTAAATATGTGAATCCTACGGATGTTTTATTTGAACTGATAAACCCGGATGATATGCATGGCGCGTTGACCGTTTTTGAAAAGGATATGGCAAAGCTTCGGGTAGGCCAGCGTGTTAGTATGCAATTTGTGGATGAGCCGGAAATCGAATACCCGGGTGAAATTTTAATTTTTACCCGCAATGTGGATGAAAACCGAAGCGGTACTGTGCATTGTCATTTTGAGAAAATGCCGGATCACCTCATGCCGGGAATGTTTCTGAATGCCACTGTGTTTCTCGATAAACGCAAAGCACTTACCGTTCCGGAAGAAGCAGTGGTGCGGTATGGCAATAAACAATATATTTTCCGTCAGGTGAAGCCACTGACTTTTGAAATGGTGGAAGTGGAATCAGAACCGGCTGGTAAGGGATTGCTTGCCATCAGCAATACTACGCTGAACCTGGACAATGAGGAATTGGTAATTGCCAATGCCTATTCAGTATTGGGAAAACTGAAGAATTCTGCAGAAGAGGAATAATCACCGATAGGCTTCCCGAACAGGAGCCCAGCTGTCAATTACCTTACAGTCTGTCAATGCGATAGCACTGTGAGGTATATTGGCAGGGATTACTTCCACATTTCCGGCTTTAAAAACGGTTGTATTTTCCCCTATCGTCATTTGTAGTTCGCCTTCCAGTATATAGGTGATCTGTTCGTTTTCGTGTTCATGAAGCGGAAGTACAGCTCCTTTTCGGATTTCCCAAACAGCCAGGGATGATTTTTCTCCATGGAGAAATTTTCCAAATAATCCGGGCAGGACTTCTTTTACCGGGATATCATCAAGGTGTTGCATATTGATTTTTTTTATTGTTCAAAAAAACAGACAGATCCTCCAACCCATTCTTTGTCTTTGTTGTAGCGGACACCAATCATTTTGCCTTTGCTGAGGCGTGCCAGGTTGATGGCTGGTCTGGGACGTTCCCAACCTTCCTTCCATAGATACATGATGCGAATTTCGGCTTTTGCAGGTATGTCAGGTGTAGGGATCACATCCGCATAGTGTACTTTCTTTTGCAGGATCCAGTTTTGAGGATCTTTGATGGCGCTTATATCATCCGGACTTATATCAATAACTACTCCCTGTCCGGCAAAGGAAAACAATGGCTTTAGAACATACTGACTTAAATCTGATGGTATGCTTTCCAACTCGTTCAGGAAATAGGTGGGAGGTATATAGGGATGTTTGATAAAAGGCATGGTGAACTTACTAATCCGGTAAAACCAGTTTGGATGCGGAACCCATTCCACATCTAGATCCTGCGTGATATCAATATAGGACCCTAACTGATCTTTTTGTGCATTCAGGTCATCAAATATAACGCGATTGTATATGCGCTTTACGCTTACTCTCTTACCGTTTTTTTTATAAAAAAGCCTTTTGCCCTCCTGCTCCAGTTCGGTTATACATACCGGTTGGATGCCCAGATAGGTTTGGGTACAATAAAAATCAATCCGGGTTTTTTGCTCATGCGGTTTTATTTCCAGCAGGATTACTTCTTCCGGCTGATGCGTTCCGAGTACAATGGAGCGCAATTCTTCCAGGTAGGTTTCTTTGGTATATCCCCCAAGAAATTGAGAATAATTTTCCGGTATATCAAAATGACGTCGCAGTACTTCCGGGTAATACACCTGGAATCCGAAAAGCGTAGGGAAACCCTGCATTTCTATTAGTTGTGGTTCCAGTTCTTTCTGTTCATTTTCGCAGATTCCGAAATCAAAGGCGATCATGTGTGCAAACGGTGTTTCATTTGGTACCCTTTCTGCCGGAGGGATGCTGCGTTCTGTGATTGTTTTGAAATCAGGCTCGAGTATGCGGTCTACAATACGTTCACAGGCATCCAATACTTTCTGCTTGAAAGCTTTATCAGCCAGTATTGGCGTTTCAGCTACACGGAATTCAATCTCACCAGGATAGCTACTGTGCAGGTCATTTAAAAATGCTTCGTAGCGTTCTTTGGTGAATTGTTGGTTAAAAGAAGTTCTCCAGGATGAAACCATAAATTTTGCCTTTTTCTGAAGATACAGAATTGCCGCTTTTATCCGGCTTCTGCATAGGCTAATTGTCCGATTGCATGATTCAGGAAATTGGGAAGCACCTGGGAATAGGTGAACAATATTTTGTCCGGGTCATTCAGGTGTTCGATCATACTTTGCCATTTCTTAAATCCGTGACTTTTGATTACTGTTTCCTTTTTATCATCCCGCTGCAGGTACATACTCATCCCAATAGCATCCGCTTCCGGATGGAATTGGGTACCTACCATGTACTCATTAAAACGAAACGCCATCATGGCCCGCTCCAGCGGCACATGCGGTCGTTCCTTTTCAATCGCAAGTATCCTGCCGCCCATCTGGCGGATTTTGGAATAATTTGGTTTGATTACCTGGAAATCACGGCTGTCAACTGCATAAAAAGGGTCTTTCAGGTTTTGAAAAACGGGTTCTTTTTCTCCGCCGGGCAACCGGTGAACAGGAAATACGCCAAAGGCGGTTGATTTTCTTGCGGTTACTTCTCCCACACCGTAATGGCGGCAGGCGAGCTGATAGGAATGGCAGATAAAAAACACTTGTTTTTTGCGGGGATGCAAGGGGTTGTTATTGAATTCTTCCACGGATGTAAGCCAGCCAAAATAGGCTGCTTCCCAGGCTGATCCTTCACTTTCGAGTGGAGATCCTGGGCCTCCGCTTGAGATATAAATATCATAGCTTAGATCGGGTGTCTGCTGCTGCAGGCGTACTTCAAATTCGTCCCATTCCAGCTCTACATGGTGCTGATCTGCATACAGGTTTAAAATTTCGCGGATACACCGCATTCCCTGGTTTTCCATCCCTTCATACAAATCAAGAATGGCTACCCTAATCTTTCCCAAATCCATTGCCATAGCTGCAAAAATAAAGATTTCTCCTTTAGTACACTTTTTGGCCGCCCACCCAGGTGCCGAGAACCCGCGTGGAGAGGAGGGAATCTTTAGGAGCGGAAAGCAAATCCCGGTCAAGTAGTATGAAATCGGCCAGTTTGCCGGGTTCCAGGCTGCCTTTTTCGTCTTCTTCAAAATTGCTTTTAGCAGCCCAGATGGTTATACCGCGAAGTGCCTGTTCACGGGATAATGCATTCTCTGGCTGGTAACCACCTTCAGGGTAGCCTTTGGCATCCTGTCGGGCAACTGCGGCAAAAAAGGTTTTAAAAGGGGAAATATCCTCGACCGGGAAATCAGTTCCCAGTGGAATCCAGCCATTTTGATCCATCAGTTGTTTGAATGCATAAGCACCTTTTTCTCTTTCGGCACCCAATCGTTTTCCAGCCCAGTACATGTCGGAAGTAGCATGTGTGGGCTGCACGGATGGAATGATTCCATGTGCGCCAAAGAATACAAAATCATCCGGATTCACCACCTGTGCATGTTCAATTCTCCAGCGCCGGTCAGATTGTCCCTCGAGATACTTTGCATAAATCTTTAGGATAGTTCGGTTGCCACTGTCTCCAATTGCATGCGTATTCATTTGGAAAGGTGAGTTGGCGAGTAAAGCGGCCACGGAATCAAAATGTTCGGGATTGCTTAACAGAAATCCTTTATTACCGGGATCATCAGCATAATCGTGCAAGAGGCAGGCACCTCTTGAGCCTAATGCCCCATCTGCATAAACTTTAAAAGATCGAACATTGAGAAAGGGCGTTTTGATAATGCCTTTTGGAAGGATATAATCATAATTGCGTTTGGTATCGCTTAACATGGCATAGACCCGCATTTTCAGATCGCCGGATTTATGCAGACTGTCGATGAATTCCACTTCTGTATAATCAAGGCCACAATCGTCAACGGTTGTAAGTCCCATTGCAAAACAGTTCCGTTGTGCATCCAGCAGCGCTTCCTTCATCTGGTTTGCAGATGGAGCTGGTATCTTTGAACTTACCAGGTCAATTGCGTTATCAATCAGGATGCCTGTCAGTTTTCCGTTTTTTAATTCAATGGTGCCACCTGTTAAGCGATCTCCGGCTTTGATACCCGCCAGTTCAAGTGCCTTGTCATTCGCGATAGCAGCATGCCCATCTATCCGGCTTAATAAAACCGGTCGTTCCGGGAACAACCGATTCAGGTCTTCATTAGTAGGAAAAATTTGTGAAGGCCAGTCGTTCTGATCCCAGCCTCTGCCAATCAACCATCCTTCCGGAACTATTGTGGAAAATTTCACAAGTGTATCCAGTATGGATTGCCAGCTGGTAGTGCCAACCAGGTCGGCTGTTTGCAATCCCAATCCATAGCGGTAAAAATGACAATGTGCATCAATAAAGCCCGGGTAAATGAACTGTCCGCCTGCATCCAATTCTTCTTTTGCCTGGTATTTTTCCATCAATTGGGCATCAGTACCGAGTTCCATTATTTTTCCATCTCGGATAACCATGCCTGTTTGTTTGCTGAACTGGCTGTCAACCGAATAAATAATGGCGTTTCGGATGAGCAGATCTGCTTGGATCTTGTTGCTGCAGCCCCAGGTAACCATAATCAAAAGGACACCGATAAATAGTCGTAGCTTTTTCAAGTACAGAGATTTTAATTATAAAACGATACCAAAGATGGTATCAACAACCAACGACAATAAACTGTTGCGGAATTGTTCAATCCGGATAACAGACAAGCCCGCCTGCTTCAATGCGATCATCTGAGCAAGATCTTTTTGGCCGAGTACCAGCCATTCGAAATCCTGGGTGGTTAATTTTCCTTCCGCCAGCAGCAGGGTCCAGCGTTTCAGGCTTTCTTTGGTATCATCCAGGAATTTCCTGCCATCCTTGATGGCTGCTTTGGTGTAGTTCTTTACAAAGAGCCTTGCCAGCTCTTCCACCTGTTTTTTGAGGGTTTTGAAAATGTCGTCAAATGATACCGCTTCAGCCATGATAATAGCTTAAGTTGTGATTATTGTTGAAGTTCTTTTGGAGTAAGTTTGCCGCTTTCCAGTTCTGCCAATTGGTCAAATGCTTTGCCTACAATGATTTTTGCTTCACTTACAAAACCCGGATTTAACTGACCTTCGCTCTTCCAGCGTGATAGAAAACCGCCCAGTAGGTTTTTTTCCGGATTTCGGAGTAAGTCCCACATTTGAATTCGCAACTGATTTTTCTTTCGATGTAATTCGTATTCGTAGAGTTTATCCAGATGGTCAGTTAATTTTTCTATTTCTTTTTCCTGGGTACCGTAAGGTTTCTCTGCCTTGTCCATCAGTTTCAGTACATCCACTTTAAGGCTGGTGGATTCCTTGTATACATACTGATCATAAGGGGCAGTAGTAACACAGGAACTCTGAATTAAACAGGTGCTGCTCAGGATTACTATCAAAACCAGTGCCTGCCAACTTCGTTTATACAAGCTGGTTAGTTTACTAAATGCCATAAAGGAATTGATCTTTGATATAATCCACCACCGATACCATGCTGTTGGTTTCCTGGTATACCTTCATTTGGCGGTCGGCTCCGGTACCTGTTTCCAGCAGGTTGGGAACCAGCGAAAGGATATGCCGGCTTCCGAGCTGATCTACCACATCGTCTACAAAATCCAGCAATTCATAGATCAGTACACGGGTATTTACTTCTTCTTCTTTACCAAAATCAATCAACCGTCCATCGATTCCATAGCGACTGGCTCTCCATTTATTTTCGTTTATTAGTGCCCGTGAGTACTGAATGAAATTCAGGTTGTTGGTGCGCAGTTTGTAAATTTTGGCACAGATCGCCTGGAAGAGAGCGGCAATGATAATGGTTTCATGGGTTGTCAGTGGAACATCACAAATCCGGAATTCTACCGTATTGAAGAATGGGTGCACCCTCAGATCCCACCAGATTTTTTTAGCATTGTCGATGCAATTAGTTTTCACCAGCATCTTGACATAGTGATCATAATCTTCAATGGTATCGAAATATTCGGGTATGCCTGTCCGTGGGAATTTGTCAAATACCTTTGTGCGGAAAGATTTATA
>JALOMU010000074.1 GCA_025455285.1 Flavihumibacter sp. | reverse complement strand
TCCTGCGCCAGTATATTCCTGATGCCATTATTGGAACCAGTTTTTCCTGTTCGGAAGTGATTCCTTTTTCGGATACTCCCGCTGATCTGGCAGCTGCCCGCAGGATAGACCTCTTCATGAACCGGTTGTTCATTGAGCCTTTATTGGGTAAAGGATTTCCGGAAGATGACAGAGGCATTGTAGACAAAATGAACCGGAAAAATAAGAGCTGGAAATTTGCAGAGCAGATGCAGTTTGATATGGATTTTATCGGATTGCAGAATTATTTTCCGATAGTTGTGAAACATCATTCTTTTATACCGTTGATCCAGGCTGCTGAAGTAAAACCCAGGGAGCGAAAGGTGCCGGTTACTGCCATGGGATGGGAGATCAATGCAGATGCCTTCCAGCACATTATCAGAAGATTTTGGAAATATGGTGCTATCAAAGAAATTATGATTACCGAAAATGGAGCAGCCTTTAAAGATCAGGTACTACAGGGGAATGTACATGACCAGGAAAGGATCAACTATTTTAAATTGTATCTTCAGGCACTTTTAAAGTCAAAAAGGGAAGGCGTAAAACTGGGCGGTTATTTCGCCTGGACCCTAATGGATAATTTCGAGTGGGCGGAGGGATATGAAGCACGGTTCGGGCTGGTTCATGTCGACTTCAAAACACAGCTCCGAACCGTGAAAGATTCCGGATTCTGGTGGAGAGATTTTCTTAAAACTTGAAACCTACGGTAGCCACTATATTTCCTCCACCACCACGCAGATCTGCAAAGGTGTTGGCTTTATCGTTTAAACGGTAAGGAAAGTTCACATCATTGGTGATGCGATGTACATATGCCAGATCAATGAAATAACCTTTATTTCGATACCCCAGTCCACCACTGATGAACATACGTTTTCCGTTGAGGGCTTCATCCCGGTAGGGATTTCCATAATATGCAAATCCGGCTCTCGCCATAATGGTGTTGAATTTCAACTCACCACCAATTTTCATATTCAACGTTCCTTTGTAGATATCGCGGATTACATTGTTAACTGCATTGAAATAATTATTGCTGCCAGAACCATCCAATTCGGCATCGCGGAAACGGCTGGAAGAATGGGTAACATATTCCAGGTCAGCTGAAATGAACCCTTTCTGTTGGCGGGTATCCTGAACTTCACGAAAAATGTAGGCACCACTAACCAGGAACTTCCAGGGAGAAGTGAGGTCGTACCGGTATTCGGGAGTAAATCCTTCATTCAGAGTGCCAACGTTCACAGTAGTGGGGGCATTATAATTTTCCAGGTCTGCAAATAGTTCTGCATCATAGGTTTCACGCATGCCATAAATAGTGGGCGTATGGATGGCCGCACCCAGTCGAATGGATTCAACCGGACGCACAATCAATCCCATTTTCAGATTCAGGCCAACTCCCCGGCTGGTAAACCGCTCACGGAGAAACGTTTCTTTGAAGTAATTGGTGTTGTTCCCAGTGGCGTCGGATTCAGTAAGTGTACTGGCCCGCTCATAATTCATAATGGGCACTCCCAGGCTTACGCCCCAGAAGATTTTTTCTTTACTGGAACCGGCAAAACTGAATGCTAATTCTGTAATGCCTCCTTTGGATTCAATATAATTATCCTGGTTAAGTAAAAAGGCGGTATCCCGCTCAAAAGCATAACGGAGAGGAGATGCCACTACTTCAGTGCCAAAACCTGGAGTGGTAAGGGTATCAACCAGGTAGGTATAAAGGCCCATTCGGGCAGGGAAGGAAATACTATTAGAGTTCAGTGCATCCTCCAGCGAAAGGCCTGAGTTAGCAATTTCAGAGGCATAAGCTTCAGAAAAAGAACTGAAATCATTCTGCCCGCGATAACTGATTTTCTGGTTAAAATCTGCCGCCCGGTTGATAGCGATACTGAAAGCGCTGCTGTTTTTATTACGGCTTCGCGGATTGGAGGGAATACCTAATACAAATCCACTTGTGCCAAAAAATGCATTGGAATTATTCTGACTTGTTTTAGTACCTCTGAAGGTACCGTCATTGTTTAAAAAATTGAAGCCCGGACTGATAACGACCTCGCTGGTTCGGTAAATACCGATACCGGCGGGGTTGATGAAGTTGGAAGTGATATCTCCTCCAAGTGATCCCATCACACCACCAATAGCCTGGTTGCGTGCCGTACCACCGGGTGTATTCCAGGACATTCGCAGTGCATCTTCGGGTACCTGGGCAAAGCCAATTAGTGAACAGAAGCTGAAGGATACAAGAAGAACTTTTTTTCGCATGTGCCTTTACTTTAGATACAGGATGGATATAAAAAAGGAGGAAACGTCCTGTTTTGGTTGTTTCCTCCGATACGTTATTTAAGAAATTTAATTACCTGAGCGGGTTGGGCGACTCACTCCACCGCCACCTCCTGAACTACCACGGCTACCACCAGATGGTGAGGAAGAGGGTGAATAGGAACGCGTTGGCCTATCAACAGAGCCTGAATTGGTAGAGCGATTGTTGTTGTACATGCTCCGGTTGTTGCTGTTGTTGAAACTCCGGTTATCGTTGTAACTGTTTCTATTATTATAATTTCCGTAGTAAGAATTGTTTACGCGATAACTGTTCCTGTTGTTGTTATTGTTCAGGTAGCTACCCATAGTAAAACCGGATCTCGGGCGACTCGGACGCGGAGCAATATAATAGCCGGGTTTGTTGATGATTCCACCTCCTGCCCAGTGACCACCGCCCCATCCGGGTCCCCAACCTGTACCCCATCCGGGAGACCAGCCAAGGCCAAATCCGCCGCCATACCAGCCGTTTCCAATTCCCCAATAAGGGTTGTAAAAACTGTTCCACATGTACATGGAATTCCAGGGGCTGTTCCAGGGACTGTTCCAAACCATCATGCTGTTAAATGCCCAGTTGTTCCTGTAATATGGATTCATCATGGCAAAATCATCAAAAAACATAGGACGACGGCCAGTTGCGATTGCCATCCTCATATATTGATCATCCGCATAGTTTGGATCAGTTACGCGATCGTTGTACCTACGGCGTTGATTGGTAGCAAGGTAATCTGAGCCATTGTCATCGTTTCCTGATGCATAGGCCGCCCCCGTTCTTCCGGGAGAATAATAAACATCATCCGGTGTTTGACCGGATTTGTATACGGAGGAACAGCTACCCAGTGTGAGAGCAGCGGCCACCACCAGTAAAGAAGAAATTTTGAGGTTCATGGCTCAGCGATTAATGAGTTAAAAAATTACTTTTGCGTTCGCTCTACTAAAGTACAAATTAGACAGCGATTTTTAATCTTTCGTTGCAAGTTAAATGTTAAAACCCAATCAGTTAGCATGAGTAAAGAAATTACGAGCCGGGAAGTGGATTATAGCCAGTGGTATAACGATTTAGTTCTGAAAGGCGGATTGGCAGATTACTCTGCCGTTAGAGGTTGTATGGTAATAAAACCTTATGGGTTTGCCCTCTGGGAGAATATGCGTGACCAGCTCGACCGGATGTTCAAGGAGACAGGACATGTGAATGCCTATTTCCCGCTTTTTATCCCGAAAAGCTTCCTTTCCAAAGAGGCTGCCCATGTGGAAGGCTTTGCCAAGGAATGTGCCGTTGTAACCCACTATCGGTTGAAAAATGACCCTAATGGGGGCGGAGTGATAGTTGATCCGGAAGCCAAACTGGAAGAGGAACTGATTGTTCGTCCAACTTCTGAAACCATAATTTGGAATACCTACAAAGACTGGATCCAGAGTTACCGTGATCTCCCGCTGCTGATCAACCAGTGGGCAAATGTGGTTCGCTGGGAGATGAGAACCCGGCTCTTTCTAAGAACCGCCGAGTTCCTTTGGCAGGAAGGACATACTGCCCATGCAACAAAAGAAGAGGCGGTAGAGGAAACGGAAAAAATGCTGGATGTATATGCCCGCTTTGTGGAGGAATATATGGCAGTTCCCGTAATTAAGGGTGTAAAAACACCTTCCGAACGATTTGCCGGAGCGGAGGATACCTATTGTATTGAAGCGCTGATGCAGGATGGAAAAGCGCTGCAGGCAGGAACCTCTCATTTCCTTGGACAAAATTTTGCCCGGGCGTTTGATGTAAAATTCCTGACGAAAGAAAACAAGCTGGAATACGTTTGGGCTACCAGTTGGGGAGTGAGTACCCGATTGATTGGAGCGCTCGTGATGGCGCACAGTGATGACCAGGGATTGATCCTGCCTCCTAAAATTGCACCCTTACAGGTAGTAATTGTACCAATTTACAAGGGGGATGAGCAAAAGGCGATGATTGGCGAAAAGGTGGATGAAATCATTAAAGAATTGAAAGCACTCGGCATATCCGTAAAATATGACGACAGCGACAATTCACGTCCGGGTTGGAAATTCGCCGAATACGAAATGAAAGGTGTTCCGGTAAGGATCGCATTGGGAGCCAGAGACCTGGATAACAAAGTTGCCGAAGTAGCCAGGAGAGATACCAAGGAAAAACAAACCCTTCCTTTGGAGAACCTGGCAGAGCAGGTAAAAAAATTGCTGGATGAAATCCAGTTAAACATGTACAATAAGGCGAAAGCGTACAGAGATAGTCATATTACCGAGGTGAATGATTGGGCTGAATTCGAACGGCTACTGGATGAAAAGGGCGGATTTCTGGCTGCTCATTGGGATGGGACAGCTGAAACAGAAGAAGCCATTAAAGAAAAAACAAAGGCAACCATCCGCTGTATCCCGCTTGACAACAAAGAGGAGGCAGGTATCTGTATTCTGACAGGAAAGCACAGTAGACAGCGGGTTTTATTTGCTAGAGCGTATTAATCGCTTCTGCATTTTTTTTATTTTAACGCTTTGATTTATATGGAAGCGGAAAGTTCAAAGAATCGGATAGAAGTAGAAGCAGGAAACTGGCTACTGTTGCAGGATGCTGCCAAATGGGCCCGATGGCTGGCAATTGCCGGATACCTGTTTTTAATTGGTTTGGTTTATCTCGGTGTGAGGTCATTGTACACCTTAATTGTATTACAGGTAAAAGAAGAAGTCGCCAGGGATCTGGCAGCTACAACCAGCGTTTTATCCCTGTTGGGTGTATTGTTTTTGTATTTTCCATTTCGTTGGTTGTACCGGTTTGGTTTTCACCTGAAACGAATGGCAGGGCAGGAAAATTCCACCAGCCTGACAATTTCACTGCTTTGTCTCCGTTCTTTTTTTCGCTACCTGGCAATATGGACTTTTCTGATAATTGGATTGTATGCGGCCTTTATTGTATTTACCGGAATTGCTTCCATACTGGGCTGGGGGGCGCAATGAATACTTCAATAAACCAAATCAATCATAATGGAAACAACCCAATCAAATCTGTTTGAATTGCAAATTGATGAGCTGTCAAACAGTTATCTCAAAGAAACCGCCAAGTGGGCAAAGTTTTTGTCTATTCTCGGCTTTATTGGATGCGGTCTGATTGTATTAATCGGACTGGGTATGACGTTTTTATTTTCTTCTTTCAATTCGCCTGAATTAGCTGGCCCTGTAGGTATGTATTCCTCTGGTCTTTCTCTGGTTTATATTGCCCTGGCTGCGTTGTACTTTTTTCCCTGTTTGTACCTGTATCGGTTCGCGGCGGGAATGCAGGCTGCTCTCCAGGCGGGTGAACCTGTTCAACTGCAGACATCCTTCAGGAACCTGAAATCCTGTTTTCGCTTTATTGGCATACTGACAATAATCTTAATGTCTATCTACCTGTTAGCAATAGTTGGGGTTGCTATTATCGGATTTGCTTCTTTCTAAGTTATTTTCTCGATAGGTAATTATAATCTTTCAGAAGGGTTTCCAGAAAGTTTTCGGCACTCAGATCGGTTTCGATTTTGAGTGCCATTTTGATTTTATAAGCAACTCTTTCCAAAACCGGATCGCCCGGCCTTTTTCGTGTGTATAGCAGAACCTGTTTAATCGTGTTCATGTCCCGGTCGCTCAGTTTCATTACACCCGGAAAAACAGCCTGATAACTGTCTTCCACTTCAGTAAAAACAGTGTGCTGCCAGGCTGATTCTGTATTGGTGTCAATTACAATTGTTCCAGCCAACAGATCGCCGATACGTTGGGAGAGTGGCGTTAAAATAAAACTGATCAGGCCGGTAAATAGTAAGGGAAAGAGGTACCATGGCCAGATGGTATATAGAAGCGATATAAAAACCATGAGTGGGAAATCTACCGAACGAAATAGCCATCGTATCAGGTATTGGCTGAGCGTTGGTTGACCTCCGCTTGCGGTTATCACCTTGATGCGCATGATACGCTTGCCCGGCGACTGGCCATTCATAGTGACTTCTGCAATAAGAAAATACAATAAAATAGGAATCCAGGCAAGAATATCCAGCCATCCCAAGGAAGTATCAAAGGGGCTCGATTTAAAACTAGTTACGAATTTATCAGCCAGCCAGTAATAAATCAATAAAACTATAAGGTCAATGAACCAGGCCAGCAGTCGTTTATGAAAAGCACTGATTGTAAATTCTACCTCAATGTTAAAACCAGTATGAAGTTTTGTTACAGGCATAGTGAGGATGAAAAGATAATACCTCATACTGATTTCCGGAAATAAAATTTTGACCTTATATTGTTGTCTTATGCGAGAAGGAAAATTCCTGCAATCGAATATTGAAAAATGGAAAAGCATCCAGGAGGATGGTGCGGCTGGTCCGGATGAACTGGCTACACAGTTTACAGAACTGGTGAATGATCTTGGATATGCTAAAACATTTTATCCTAAAAGCCAGGTTACCGTTTACCTAAATGGGCTGGCTAGTTCAAAATATCTTTCAATCTATAGTAATAAAAAAGAAGAGACCTCCCGGCTTCGTCGTTTTTTTGTGCTTGAATTGCCATTGGTAGTCAGAAAGCACCATCAAATGTTATTTTATTCCTTACTGGTATTTGTTGTATTTGCATTGATTGCTGCCTTTTCATCTGCAAAAGACCAGGAATTTGTTCGGGGAGTATTGGGCAGTGAGTATGTTGAGATGACAGAAGAAAATATAGCTAAAGGAGATCCGTTCGGCGTATATAAACAGGAAGGGCAGTTGTACATGTTTCTCGCGATAGCACTTAACAATATCCGGGTAGCATTTAACATGTTTGTAGCAGGATTTTTTGCCGGAAT
>JALOMU010000073.1 GCA_025455285.1 Flavihumibacter sp. | reverse complement strand
GCTTCGAATACTTCTATGTAGGCATTAAGATGCTGTTGCTGGCGGATTTGCTGCAAATAAAACTCCACTACTGATAAACAGGTAGTGGAGCCATCGTTTAATTCCTTATGATATTGAGCTATCGATTCAAATACAAACAATGCCACGCTAATTTCTTTGGTTCAACGCTTGCGTAACGGGAATCCAACGCTTACTGCTGGGGAGAAGTAGTTTTATCTTTCTCCTTGATGCCCTGTTCAATTTCTTCCTTCACATTGTTCTTTGCATCGTTGAACTCACGAATACCACGGCCAAGCCCACGCATCAGTTCCGGAATCTTTCTTCCACCAAATAACAGCAATACCACCAGGATGATCAGGATCCACTCACTGCCTCCTGGCATTGAAATCATTAATAATTGATTAGCTACTAACATGCTAAGATTAATTTTGTAGTTTGTAAAGATACGGTTTTATACCAGCATTAGATTTCAACAAAAAAAAAACCGCCATTTGGCGGTTTGTTATGTTCATAGCGAATTGCTTATTTAGCAACTGCCATTTTCTTTTCCTTGATACGAGCACTCTTACCACTACGCTCACGCAGGAAATAGAGTTTCGCTCTGCGTACTTTACCTACTTTGTGAACAGCGATTGAATCGATGTTCGGGCTAAACAGGGGGAAGGTTCTTTCAACTCCCACGCCATCAGAGATTTTACGAACAGTAAAGGTTTGGGTAGTTCCCTGGCCCTGACGTTTGATCACATCCCCTTTAAAGCTCTGGATACGCTCCTTGTTGCCTTCTACAATTTTATAGTTTACAGTCACGTTATCGCCCGCTTTGAATTTAGGAAATTCTCTCTTGGGGGTTAATTGCTCGTGAACAAATGCTACTGCGTTCATGACGTTCTTTTTTTATCGGACGGCAAAGGTAATAGAAAGATTGGGAATATTCAAAAGTAAAATAAAAAAATGCTACCTCGCTACATTCACCGCTCTCTTCTCCCGGATTACCGTTACCCGGATCTGCCCGGGGAAGGTCATTTCGGTCTGGATTTTCTGGGCAATTTCAAAGCTGAGGCGGTCACTGTCGGCATCGGTTACCTTGTCGGCCTCCACGATCACCCGTAACTCACGACCAGCCTGGATTGCATAGGCTTTTTCCACACCCTGGTAAGCCATCGCCATATTTTCAAGATCCTTGATCCGCTGCAGGTATTGCTGCATGATTTCCCTTCTGGCTCCGGGACGAGCACCGCTGATGGCGTCACAAGCCTGAACAATGGGAGAAATCACGTATTGCATTTCCATTTCATCGTGGTGGGCACCGATGGCATTCACAACCGCCGGGTTCTCACCGTATTTTTCAGCCAGTTTGGCTCCCAGCAGGGCGTGGCTTAATTCAGATTCTTCATCCGGAACTTTACCTATATCATGCAGGAGCCCGGCTCTTTTTGCCAGTTTAGGATTCATGCCCAGTTCAGAAGCCATGATCGCACAAAGATTTGCCACTTCACGGCTGTGCATCAGCAGGTTCTGGCCATAAGAAGAACGGAAGCGCATTTTACCAACAATGCGAACCAGTTCTTTGTGCAGGCCATGAATTCCAAGTTCAATGACGGTACGGTCGCCGATTTCCATTACCTGCTCCTCAATCTGACGGCGTGTTTTTTCCACCACTTCTTCAATACGGGCCGGGTGAATTCTTCCATCGGTTACCAGTCGCTGTAAACTCAGGCGGGCAATTTCCCGGCGCAGTGGGTCAAAGGAAGACAGGATGATGGCTTCCGGGGTGTCATCTACAATGAGGTCTACACCGGTTGCAGCTTCGAGATAATGATCTTGCGGGCTTCCTTATTGGCTTTTTGCTTCGCGTCGTCGATGATTTCCTGCTGAACCGCAATGGCTTGTGTCTGGGCTTCCTTCTTCAGGCTTTCGACCAGCTGCGCTTTTGCTTCATCCGCAGTGAGTCCGGCGATTTTTTCCAGCCGTCGAATGTGTTCTTCCTGGTGCTTTTCCAGTTCTGTCCGCTTGATGTTTACCAGCTCAATCTGACGGTTCAGGTTTTCTTTAATCGCTTCATTTTCTTTAGTCTGCTTGTCCAGGTTAGACTCCTTCTGGTTGATGCTTACCTCTTTTTGCTTGGCCCTGTTTTCCAGATCGCTGAGTTTGCGATTACGATCCAATACTTCTTTGTCGTGTTCTGCTTTTAGCTGAACGAATTTTTCCTTGGCCTCCAGTATTTTTTCCTTTTTCAGGGTTTCGGCCTGCAATTGTGCATCTCTTACAATTTTCTGGGCCTGGTTTTCTGCATCGAGGATTTTTTGCTGGGTATTTGCTTTAAAAATAAATTTTCCTGCCACTATGCCCAATACAAGTGCAAGTATGGCAACAATCAATAGTATGATGGTTTCGTTCATTGATGGATTGTTTTAATCTTTTTTCAATCGTGTCTATCGGTCGTCTATCGCTCATAACTGGTTGAATAAGACGCTAATTCGCGAAAATACGAATTCAAATCATAAAAGGTTGCAGCTTTTCGGATCTGGCCGTAAATTGGATGAAAGAATCCAGCATGAAGTGTTTTAAAATGGTACTGGGACTCCTTTTCTTCTGTCCTGCTCTTTGGGCTCAGGATCAATCTTTCAATCTCCAGGGGAGTTTTTCCCGAATTCAACATATGCCCAAAAAGCTGTATCTGCAGTATGCGTTGGGCGACAAATGGATTAAGGACAGTTCTGAAATAATAAATGGTAATTATTTTTTTTCCGGGAAACTGAAGGAGCCAACCCTTGCAAGTTTGTCTGGATCTTCACAGGTAATCGGTCTGTTTTTGGAACCGGGTAGCATTCGTATTTTACATGCCGATACAATCACGAATCTGAGGGTTTATGGGTCACTGGCGCAGCTTGATTACATGGAATTGGAAAAAGCGGCAGCTCCGTACAGGTACCGGCTGGATACTCTTTATGAACAATTCAGTAAAGCAAGGGGAAGACGGGATTCTGCCTCAATAACCCGGATCGAAGCGGAAATCACGGCAGTTGCAAATGAACACCGTGAGCAAGTGTACGGAAGATTTGCGGCAAACAACCCGAATTCCCCGGTGGCACTTTATGCCTTAACTGAATTTGCCGGCATTGAAACGGATATTGAGAAAGTCGAGCCCCTTTTTTTGAAATTGTCTCCCACGATTCGTAACTATCCTTCCGCCCAGGCACTTCGAAAGAAAATAGATTTCGCCAGGGCTACCGCCATCGGTAGAATAGCCCCTGAGTTTACGCTTCCCGATACAATTGGACAACCGGTTGCTCTATCCTCCCTTCGGGGCAGGTTTCTATTGCTGGATTTTTGGGCATCCTGGTGTGGTCCCTGCCGGTATGAAAATTCTAACCTGGTGGCTGCTTATGCCAAATACAAAGAAAAAGGATTTGACATCCTCGGAATTTCACTTGATCAGCCAAATGGCAAGGCGGCCTGGTTAAAAGCCATTCGGGATGACAAACTGGCCTGGCGACAGGTTTCAGATTTAAAGTTCTGGAATAATGAGGCGGCACTTCTGTACGGGATCACTGCCATTCCACAGAATTTCCTGCTTGATCCGGAGGGCAGGATCATTGCCCGAAATCTCCGGGGAAAGGAGCTGCTTGAAAAGTTGAATGAACTTTTTCCGGAATAACAGCTTATCCCTGCTTGATTTTATCCAGAAACTGTTCCATTTGCTCCAGTTTTTCCTCTATAGCGCGGGTATCCAACTGCGATCGGGTGGAAGAACTTTGCTCAGTGGCATACCAAACCAATACCATCGCTATATAGTCCTGCATATCTTTGGCTGAAAACTGGGTTTTGAACTCCAGGATCTTCTCATTGATGAGCTTTACCGTTGCCCTAACCGCCTCCTCATCCTGCACCCGGATCTTAATCCGGTAGGTGCGGTCGCCAATTACAATATTGGCGGGAATCAACTGGTCTGCCATGGCTTATTCATTTAAAAGAGCAATGCATTGCTCAATTTCTTTAAGGTATTGATTGATTCTTTTCTCCAGTGCCTGCCGATCTGCATCACTCATCGAAGCCGGCCGGGTAGCACGAACTACTTCCAATTGACGTTCCAGTTCTTCAATTCTGGCCTGCTGCAAGCGATCTTTTTCCTGAAGAAGTTGAAAGGTCTGCTGCAACCGCTCCTGTTCCTTTTTCGCCAGGGAATACTGCTTTTGCAACTCAGCCAGTTTATCCTGGATCCGGTTGATATGGTCGAGTAGTGCCTGCATCAGGATTTGCGGATTTCTGCCCCGGTTTCTTTTTCCAGTGATTGAATCAGTTTCTGCATAAGCGCGTCAATCTCTTTATCAGTCATTGTTTTTTCTTCATCCAGAAAGGAAAAGCTAATAGCCACTGATTTTTTATCAGCACCCAGCTTGTCGCTTTCAAACAGGTCAAACAACCGGTAACCGGCAAGTTTCGGAAGATTTGTTTTCCGAATGGCAGCTTCAATGGTGCCATATGCCACGGACCGGTTTACCAGCATGGCAAGGTCTCTTTCTACCGCGATTTGGCGGGGCAGTTCCCGGAATACCAGTTTTTTGGAACCAGCGAGCTTCACTACCGTAGCCCAATCAAGATCAACCATAAATACAGGTAGTTTAATATCAAACTGATTTAGTTTGGCTTTGGAAACCTGACCAATTGTTCCAATCTTTTCTTTGCCTGCATACACCTCAAATCCGGGCTGCAATCCTTGAAGATCCGCTTCCTGCAGTTTGAGTGCATTTAATCCGAGAGATGTACATAAACGGGT
Organism: Flavihumibacter sp.; assembly: GCA_025455285.1. Taxonomy (GTDB): domain Bacteria; phylum Bacteroidota; class Bacteroidia; order Chitinophagales; family Chitinophagaceae; genus Flavihumibacter. The sequence continues at coordinate 4,178 of JALOMU010000073.1, read as the reverse complement.
GAGTATTCCTTTCAACGCAAACAAATCGGCTGGTTGTGCCGCAGCACGCCAGGACCCTTCTGAATACAAGCCGCTCAGGTAGATACAGCAATGCATTTGTTCCCTGTAATTGCCAGTTCCTGTTGTTGAATAGGTTTTCCCGAATTCAAACAAACGTAACTGGTCGTTCTTTCGGTTATTGTTGTACGAAATTACTTCCATTGCTGTTTCCATCATGGAGGGTCGTAGTATATTCAATTCGGCAGAAAGATTATTCAGCATTTTGACTGCCCCATCCAATTGCTCTTCTGTGTAGTAAGCACTGTTCGTAATGGAATTGGTCAGAATTTCCCGGAAACCGGAACCTGCCAGGTACTGGGCTATCTTCTCTTTCAGCTTACCATCCACATCGTTTTCAACCGAGGGTGTGATTGTGATAGCCTGTGGAATTTCCACGTTGTCCAGGCCATCGATTCGTAAAATCTCTTCCACGATATCAGCCGGCAATGAGATATCTGGTTTATGATACGGCACTGCCAGTCTCAGTTCGTCGATGCTGTCTTTTATTACTTCGAAGCCAAGCGCTTCGAGAATTTTTTTGATGGTATCGGGGTGATAACTTTTACCGCTGAGTTTTTTCAGGTAATGGTATTTGATGGCTACCTGTTTTTTTTCTTCCTGGTTCGGGTATACATCCACGATATCGGAGGAAATAGAGCCACCTGCCAGCTCTTTAATTAATAGCGCCGCTCTTTTCAGTGCATAGAGGGTTTGCGAAATATCCACTCCTTTTTCAAAACGGGTAGCAGCATCCGTGCGCAGACCGTGCCGGAAGGAGGTTTTGCGAATCCGGCTGGGATGGAACCAGGCGGATTCAAGGAATATATTTTGGGTTTGGTTGGTAACACCGCTGCCCAGGCCGCCAAAAACTCCGGCAATGCATACCGGGTTGATTGCATCGCAAATCATAATATCTGTAGCATCCAGTTTGCGTTCCTTACCGTCCAGGGTTACAAATGGGGTGTCCTGTTTTACCTGCTGAACAATGATTTTTCCTCCCTGTATGGCTGCTGCATCAAATGCATGCAGCGGCTGACCAGTTTCATGCAACACGAAATTGGTAATGTCCACTATATTGTTAATGGGGCGTAATCCTATTGATAAAAGCCGGTCTTTCAACCACTGAGGTGATTCAGCAACCGTGATACCGCTAATGCTTACTCCGGAATAGCGCTGACATCCTTCGCTATCAAGCAATTCTACCTGGATAGGAAGTGATTGATCCTGGGCTTTAAAACTATTGACAGAAACCGGACGAAGCCGTAATTCTTTTTTATCGTGATGTGTCAGGTAGGCGCAAACATCCCTGGCCACCCCCATATGACTCATGGCATCCATCCGGTTGGGGGTAAGGCCTATCTCATAAACGATATCGGTATAAACCGGGAAATACTGGCTGGCCGGTATACCTGCTTTCAGGTTGTCTGGCAAAACCAGGATACCACCATGATCCGGCCCCAATCCAATCTCATCTTCCGCACAAATCATTCCCTGGCTTTCTTCTCCCCGGATTTTTGCCAGTTTCATTGTAATTGGATCACCGTTAAACGGATAAATGGTAGTACCCACTGGTGCCACCACAACGGTTTGTCCAACTGCTACATTGGGAGCTCCACAAACGATGGAAAGTGGGTGTTCGGCGCCGATTTCCACTTTGGTCAGCGATAGTTTATCTGCATTGGGGTGACGTTCACACGCCACCACTTTTCCTATTACAAGTCCCGTTAAACCTCCTTTGATAGATTCATAAGGAGACATACTTTCTACTTCAAGTCCAATTGAAGTAAGAATGCGCGACAACCGTTCGGGGTCAACCGAAACGGGAAGATACTCACTCAGCCAGTTATACGAAATCGTCATGTAGGTAGTTATCAATTAAGAACGCAAATATAACAGATTGTGAAGGCATCCTTCAGCTCTTCTTCAGCATGTTCCACTGGTAACCAACCGAAGTTTGGCTAAAGCGTGAAACAGTAGTGAAACCACTACTTTTTGAAAAAAAGGTGATTTAACTGTTTTTTTCAATGGCGTGAAACAGTTGCCTGCATTGTATTTGAGTTGTTTTATCAAATTGCTGGTATTGCTACAATGCCCTTCCTGCTTCATTTTTGGGCGATTTTGTGCACATCAGAACAAGGCAAAATCGCCGCAAACGCCATCCTGGTAATTCTAGTATCTGGCCAACGATCCGGGCCTAAATCTTTGTTCACAACCTGTGTGAATAAAGGTTATCATTTCAAGGAAAACTTTTTTAAATTGTGTATATACCACCTTTGGGCGTGGATAACCGTCTGATAGCTGTGGATAAACCCCTGCATTACTTTAGCAAAACTAAACGGTTTAAAAAATTTTTTCGAAGTTAGGTGGGGGTCTATATTCGCCGTCCTGATTATGGGTGTTAACACCTGATTCACGATTTCATAATGTTCTGGTAACGTTGCAAAGTTCAAATGGATATCACTAATCTAAATAAGGACCGAAAAAACAGGCGCAAGGGTACCCTTGACCTGAGCACCATGGTGTATGGAAAAGTACCTCCCCAGGCAAAAGACCTTGAGGAAGCTGTATTGGGTGCCATTATGCTGGAAAAAACAGCTTTTGATACGGTTGTGGAAATTCTAAAGCCCGAATGTTTTTATGTGGATTCGCATCAGCGGATATTTCGGGCCATGCAGGCATTGTCCCAGAAGAGTCAGCCCATCGATATTTTAACGGTAGTTGAAGAACTCCGAAAGCGGGAGGAACTGGAAATGGTAGGGGGGCCTTATTATGTTACCAAACTCACCAATACCGTTGTTTCTTCTGCCAATATAGATGCCCACTCCCGGATCATTCTTCAGAAGTTTATACAGCGTGAACTCATTCGGATCAGCGGTGAAGTAATTGCAGATGCATATGAAGATTCTACGGATGTATTTGATCTGCTGGATGCGGCGGAGAGCAAACTCTTTGATATCACGAATAATCACCTGCGGAAAGATTACAATTCCATAGACTCTGTTCTTGTTGCGGCAGTTCAGCGAATTGAAGATTTACGTAACCAAACGGAAGATATATCAGGTGTTCCTTCTGGTTTCCCCAGCATTGACAAAGTTACTTTTGGCTGGCAGAAAACGGATTTGATCATCCTGGCGGCACGTCCCGCAGTGGGTAAAACCGCTTTCGCGTTGAATCTTGCCCGTAATGCAGCGCTTCATCCAACCCGTCCTACTGCAGTTGCGGTATTCAGTCTTGAAATGAGCGCTGGGCAGCTGGTACAACGTATCCTTTCTGCAGAGTCTGAAATCTGGCTGGAAAAAATAAGTCGCGGTAAACTGGAAGAGTATGAGATGAAACAACTGTATGCCAAGGGCATCCAGCGGTTATCAGAGGCTAAAATCTTTATTGATGATACAGCGGCGCTGAATATTTTCGAATTGCGGGCCAAATGCCGCCGTCTGAAGAACAAACACGATCTCGGACTGATTATCATCGACTATCTGCAGTTAATGAGTGGTGCCGGTGGCAATACCAACCGGGAACAGGAGATCTCCCAGATTTCCCGTTCACTCAAGCAACTGGCGAAAGAACTGGAAGTGCCAATCATTGCACTTTCCCAGTTGAGCCGTGCGGTGGAAACCCGTAAAGAAGGCAACAAGATGCCGCAGTTGAGTGATCTCCGGGAATCGGGTGCCATCGAACAGGATGCGGATATGGTAATGTTTATTTATCGTCCTGAATATTATGATCTAAATGCGAATGAACACGGCGAGAGTGTGAAGGGTGAAACCCATGTGCGGATTGCAAAACACCGGAATGGTTCACTGGAAACGATTAAACTGCGTGCCATGTTACATATTCAGAAATTTGTGGATGAGGGTATTGAAGGCGGAGATGGCGCACCCGCTGGTCAGTTACCGACCGGCTGGAAACCCATTGGTTCTGCCGGTGGCGGAACAGCAATGGGGCCAGGCCCGGATATGGGAAGCGGCTATCGCCAGATCGGCAGCCGTATGAACGATGTTCCTTTTGATGACGATGAAACACCATTCTAATGGCGCTTCCTTTTTTTTATCTCAGCATGTATGAAGGTGCTACTCAGTTTCAACTGGATGAAGCCAATTCACGGCATGCGATCGCTGTGTTGCGGATGCAGGAAG
>JALOMU010000072.1 GCA_025455285.1 Flavihumibacter sp. | reverse complement strand
GAACCGCGGCAAAGAGCTGCCGGATTTCGGTAAAGAAACCGCAGTAGGTAGCAGGATTACTGCGCGGGGTGCGCCCAATCGGCGACTGATCGATTTCAATCACCTTATCTATATGTTCAAGTCCTTTTATGGATTTATATTCCAGGGGTTTCTGTTTGGACTCATAACAGTACTGTGATAAAATCGGATAAAGCGTATCATTGATCAGTGTACTCTTACCGCTTCCGCTCACACCTGTTACCAGGATCAATTTTCCCAACGGAAACTTCACTGAAACATTCTTCAGGTTATTTCCTTTGGCACCTTTGAGATCAAGACTGGCTCCACTCCCCTTTCTGCGGGCCTCCGGTATATCAATATTTTTTTTACCACTCAGGTATTGCGCTGTTTCAGAATTGGAATCCAGCACTTCTTTAGGTGTTCCCTGGGCAACAATTTCGCCACCGAATTTACCGGCTCGGGGACCGATATCAACCAGGTAATCCGCTGCCATCATAATGTCTTTATCGTGCTCTACTACCAATACACTGTTGCCAATATTACGCAGGTTCTGCAATGCTGTAATGAGCCGATGATTATCACGTTGATGTAAGCCAATACTTGGTTCATCCAGCACATAGGTGATGCCCTGCAACTGAGAACCAATTTGCGTGGCTAACCGGATTCGCTGGGATTCACCCCCACTAAGGGTTTTCGTAGCACGGTTCAGTGTGAGATAGGAAAGTCCCACATCCAGCAGAAATTGCAGTCGCTCCCGGATTTCTTTCAGAATATCTTTTGCGATCACACGCTGTTTGGGTGTGAGTCGTTGTTCAAGACCATTGAACCAGATGAGCAGTTTATCCAGGTTATACAGACTGATCTCTGCGATATTTTTTCCATCCACTTTAAACCAGAGACTTTCTTTTCTCAAACGGGCACCAGCACACGAAGAACAGGTGGTGAGGTCCATAAAACCTTCTGCCCATTCACGAATGCCATCGGAACTTGCGGAAGCAAACCAGCGCTTAAGTTGTGGAATAACACCTTCAAATTCCTCGGCATAAACACGATCTGCGGTACTGAGCTCATCAAAATCGAAATCAGCTTCCTCTCCCGGTTTTTCAGTAGCATAAAGTACCATATTGAGCTGAGCATCCGATAAATCTCGAACCGGTTTTTTCAAATCAATTTTATGTTTTTTTGCCAGTTGCTGTACCTGTTTGTAAACATAGGCTTCCCGCTCTTCACCCAGCGGCGCAATAGCTCCTTCTTTGATGCTTTTGCTCCAGTCGGGAATGATCTTCTCCATACTCACCTGGTAAACTGTACCAAGGCCTTTACAGGTTGGACAGGCACCATAGGGAGAGTTGAATGAAAAACTATTGGGAGAGGGTTCTTCATAGGAGATGCCCGTGTCTTCACACATCAGCTGACGACTGTATTGAACTACCTGGTTGCTGTCGTTTAACAAGAGAAAAAGCAACCCCTTTCCTACCTGCATAGATTTCTGCACACTCTGACTAAGGCGCAGTTTCATATCAGGTGTAACAGCCAGCCGATCCACCACTACTTCAATATCGTGAATCTTATAGCGATCCACCTGCATCTTTGGCGCCAGGTCTTTCACTTCACCGTCTACCCGCACTTTGAGATATCCTTTCTTGCGGATATCTTCAAACAGTTCCCGATAATGCCCTTTCCGGCCTCTAACCAATGGAGCCAGCAAAGAAATTTTTTGTTTGCCATATTTACTGAAAATATTATCAACAATCTCCTCTTCGGAAAACTTGGTCATCTGTTTTCCTGTATTGTAGCTATACGCATCGGAAGCGCGGGCATATAACAGGCGCAGGAAATCGTACACTTCGGTAATGGTCCCCACGGTAGAGCGGGGGTTTTTGTTGGTCGTTTTCTGCTCAATAGAGATAACCGGAGAAAGCCCTGTAATCCGATCCACATCCGGGCGTTCCATATCGCCCACAAACTGGCGGGCGTAGGCGGAGAAACTTTCCATGTAACGGCGTTGCCCTTCATTGTAGATGGTATCAAATGCCAGGGAGGATTTTCCACTGCCACTTACACCCGTAAAAACCACCAATTGATTTTTCGGGAGTTGTATATCGATATTTTTCAGATTATGTTCTCTTGCGCCGGTAACCTCAATCATTTCCTGTACTTCTGCAACAACCGCCTTCTTTTTTTTCATAGTGCAAATCTAAGCTCTCCAACAGATGAATAAGTAAGTATCTGACAGATCTGAAAACAGTTATTGGCGACTAAAGTTTGGAGATATCAAACAAATCCCCATAACTTTGCTTCAGTTCTTTAGAGCATCGCTTATCAAGAAAGGCAGAGGGAAATGGCCCGATGAAGCCTTGACAACCTGTTTTCCACTTAATTGTGGGAAGTAAGGTGCCAAATCCAGCCCGTAAGGGGACAGATAAGTCAGATGAATGGCTTTTGCAGAAATACAACTTCTTCATATAGCTCTTCTGATGATTTATCGGGAGAGCTTTTTTTATACCTGCTCCTCCCGATTTTGCTTGGTAGGTGGTGTCGCTAACAACCTGTTTTTCAATTTTAAAACTGTTTAACAATGCAAGCGACAACACAATTATTGCACAGCATCCCGGTGGATGCACAAACCGGCGCCATCGCCGTTCCGATTTACCAAACTAGCACTTTTGTGCAGGAAGCTCCGGGCGTCAACAAAGGATTTGACTATAGCCGGACCAACAATCCAACCCGCCAGGAATTGGAAAAAATTGTAGCCAAACTGGAAAAAGGTTCCGTAGCGGCAGCTTTCTCAAGTGGACTGGCAGCAATTGATGCTGTAATCAAACTCCTGGAATCCGGAGATGAAATCATTGCCGTGAATGATATCTATGGTGGCGCCTTCCGGCTGTTCGAGAAAGTATATAAAAAATTCGGAATCCGGGTGACCTATGTTGACATGACCGATCTCTCCGCGATCCAGCGGGCCATCACCTTGAAGACCAAACTGATCTGGCTGGAAACACCAACCAACCCTACCCTGAAAGTGGCTGATATCCGGGCAATCGCAGCTATTGCCAACCGGTATAAATTGCTTTTTGCGGTGGATAACACTTTTGCGTCTCCGGTTTATCAGCAACCATTAGCGCTGGGGGCGGATATAGTAGTACACAGTGCCACCAAATTCATTGGCGGGCATAGTGATGTTATAGCCGGACTGGTAATTGCCAAAGACCCGGAGATTGGCCAGCAAATCAAATTTTATCAGAATGCCTGCGGAGCGGTATTGGGTCCCTTTGACAGTTTCCTCCTAATACGCGGATTGGAAACACTACACATCCGATTAAAGCAACATACAGAAACTGCCAGCCGGGTTGCCGCTTATTTAAAAAATCATCCGGAAGTGGGAGAAGTTTTTTATCCCGGTTTCGGAGGAGTAATAAGCTTCCGTTTGAAGGAGGACAGCGATGCAGCAGCACATCAATTTGTTGGTGCCACCAAATTATTTCACCTCGCGGAAAGCCTGGGAGGTGTAAAGAGCCTGGTAAGTCATCCGGCCAGCATGACACACAAAACAGTTGATCCGGAACAGCGCAAAGCAGCTGGAGTAACAGACGGACTCATCCGGCTCAGTGTTGGCCTCGAAGATGCCAGCGACCTGGTAAATGACCTGGAAGATGCTTTTCAGGCAGTAAGTGAAATCAGCAGTTCCAGAAAAAAAATAAAATCAGCCTTAGTATCTATTTAACTTTAAGCAAGAGAACCCACCATGATTTATCACAAGCAATTAACGATCGGACTATTCGGATTTGGTGTTGTTGGAGAAGGATTGTTCAAAGTATTACAACAGACACCTTCCCTCAGTGCCCGGATAAAAAAAGTTTGTATCAAAGACGCAACGAAGAAAAGAAATGCTCCGGCCGATTTATTCACCACCAATCGGGAGGAGTTATTGAATGATGAGGAAATCAATGTAATTGTGGAAGTGATCAATGAAGCGGAACCTGCTTTTGAAATTGTGACCCGTGCATTGAAAAACGGAAAATCAGTAGTAAGCGCCAGCAAAAAAATGATTGCTGAACATCTGCCTGAACTACTTGAGATCCAGAAAAATGTTCCAACCAGTTTTCTCTACGAAGCGGCGGCCTGCGCATCGATTCCGGTTATCCGAAACCTGGAAGAATATTACGACAATGACCTGTTACATGGCATTAAAGCCATCGTAAATGGATCTACTAATTTCATCCTCACCAAAATGTTTGAGGATAAACTGGATTTCCAGCAGGCGTTGTTACTAGCGCAACAACTGGGCTTTGCGGAATCGGATCCGTCACTTGATGTGGAGGGATATGATGCCCTGAACAAATGGACCTTCCTCCTGACACATGCATATGGAATTGTGGAACATCCAGACAAACTGCTGTTTACCGGCATACAAAATATTCACGCCATGGATGCCCGGGTAGCAGCGGAAAAAGGTCAACAAATCAAACTGGTGGCTCAGGCGCAGAAGTTACACAATGGAAAAGTCGCCAGCTTCATTTTACCACAGTTCATTCAGCAGGATGATCACCTGTCCTTTGTAAAAAATGAGTACAATGGGGTAGTAATTGAAAGCGGATTTGCCGATAAACAATTTTTCTATGGAAAAGGAGCCGGCAGCTTCCCTACTGCATCCGCAGTGTTGAGTGATTTGTCTGCGTTGCGTTATGAATACAAATACGAATACAAAAAACTCTATCATCATAAGCCCAATAGTTTAACGAACGATTTCTACCTGCGGGTATACTTAAGTTTTACCGATTGGAAATATGTTCCCCGGGAAAAATTCGAATGGATCGAAGAATGGCATGCAAGAGAAGAGCGCAAGTACCTTGTTGGTGTATTGCATGTAAAAGAGCTGATCGAAAATGATTGGTGGAAACAGAATAATACTTCCCTGATCCTGACGCCTCAACCCATCATTGAAGACGTTGCGATTCAGCAGCTCAAGAAAAAAAGCCTTGAACTTGCCGGGGTAGCGTTCTAGCGGAATAACAGATAAGCAACAATCAACGTAACCAGTATATTAAATCCCTGTGCGATCAGAAATCCGTACAGGGGTTTTTTATTGTCCTGGTGGAACAGATCGGCAAATTTTGTTTCCATTCCAATACTGGAAAAAGCCAGTACAAACCACATGGTCTGGATATTTTTCAGTGGTTCTTTAACGGCTGTTATGGTTTCACCTGAAAGCAAAAACGAAAACAACAGAGAGGCAAAAACGAAACCAAGTACAAATTTTGGAAACCGCTCCCAGATCACAGAAAGTGTAGGTTTTTCAATGGCCTGATTTCCCTTTTGGGAATAGGTCCAGTAGACAGAAATAGCAAAAGCTGCCAGTCCAAGTAATACATTCTGCGAAAACTTTACAATAGTGCTGATCTTTAATGCTTCCTCTCCTACCAGGGTGCCAGCTGCCACAACAGCACCGGAAGTATCAATACTGCCACCCAGCCAGGCACCGGTAACCGCTTCAGGTAATTGCAACCATTGAGCGATATAAGGCATGCCAATCATCATGGGAATTGCCGTTACCAGCACCAGGGAGATTACATAGGAAAGCTTTTTAGTATCGCCACTGATGGCACCGGCGGTAGCAATAGCCGCCGATACACCACAAATGGAAACGGCACTTGAGATCATCATGCGCATATCATCTTCCACCCCTAATTTCTTGCACACCCAGAAAGCAAAATACCAAACGGATAACACCACGATCAGGGCTTGCAGCAAGCCAAGTGAACCTGCTTTCAGCATATCCCCGAAGATGATGCTGGTACCCAATAGTACCAGTCCGATTTTCACAAACAATTCAGTTTGCAATGAATTTCTGAACCACTGCGGCAGGTTAACAAAATTCCCAATAAGTAAGCCCAGGCAGAGACTAAAAATAACCGCTTCCAGGTTGAGGTCTTTGATCTGTTTATTTCCTGCCAGTATCATGGCAAGGATGGAGACAAAAAATACAACAGGAAAACTTTGAACAAGGGCACGGATGGGTTTTCCGGCGAGCCAGGTGCCTATTACTGCAATTGCATACATGATGAGAAAAAGTCCAGCAATTGCAACTATATTATCCGAACTCAATAGTTTCGTCAAAAAGGCAGTTGAATCGGACCAGGAGAATGCGGGTTTAGGAATCGTGAATCCTGCTACAGCGAGCAGAATAATAATGGCACCCAGCCAAACGGCTGTCCAGTCTTCATTTAAAATGGGTTTTGCTACTTTTTCCGCCATGATTAACCTTGTTTAAAAATATCCTTTAAAACCTGTTTTGCTGCATGATAACCACACATGCCGTGCACACCACCTCCAGGGGGAGTAGAAGAAGAACAAATATAGAGACCTTTTGCACTGGTACGGTAGGGCGACCAGCGTAAGGCTGGCCGGGTAAACAATTGAAAAATATCCTGTACACCGCCATTGATATCGCCGCCGATATAATTCGGATTATAGTGCTGCATGGCTTTTGTATTCATGGTATGTCTTGACAGGATCCGATCTCTGAACCCAGGCGCAAACCGCTCCAACTGTTTTTCGATAGCATCTGTCATATTCTTTTCAGAACCAAATGGAACATGGCAATAGGCCCAGGCAGTATGTTTACCTTCCGGTGCCCTTGTATTATCAAACAGGGAAGGCTGCGAAAGGAGTACAAAAGGCTTTTCCGGATGAATACCTCTTGCAGTTGCTGCTTCATTCCAACTGATTTCCTCAAATGTATTTCCTATGTGAACGGTGCCTGCTGCTTTTATTTCTTCATCTTGCCAGGGAATAGGAGCATCCAACGCCCAATCTATTTTGAATACGCCCATTCCATACCGGTAGCGATTGAGCTGCCATTTATAAAAATCTGAGAATTTATGACCTGCTATTTGCAAAAGCTGCCTGGGTGTGCAATCAAACAGCACAGCTTTCGAAGAAGGTAATTGTTCTAGTGAGTTTACCTCAAAGTTGGTTTCTATAACACCGCCGAGTACCCGAAAATGAGCTGCCATTGCATCGGCAATAGATTGTGAGCCGCCGACAGGGATGGGCCAGCCAACTTTATGTCCTGCTGCCAGCAATACCAGCCCAAATGCACCAGTAGCCCAATTCGAAAGGGGTTGCATGCTATGAGCTGCCATT
>JALOMU010000071.1 GCA_025455285.1 Flavihumibacter sp. | reverse complement strand
TGAACAGCTTTAATTTTTTCTAGTCTTGAATTGTTCTAATGGTGCACGATATGTTTACATTCGTTTTTTTGTAGATAAGATTATTGCCTCAGAAACCCCGGGATACAGTGGCGCTTGTTGGGGATATAATTTCGATTGGGAGTCGCGTGCTTTTTTTCAACCCAAATTTACGCCCACAGTAGTGGCATCTTCTTTTATTGCCAATGCACTACTGGATGCTTACGATATTACTGGAGAACAATGTTTGCTGGATAAAGCCAGAAGTACCTGTGATTTTTTTCTGAAAGATTTAAACCGGACAGAAGATGCAGATGGCAACTTTGCCTTTTCCTATTCCGGGAATGATAATGCAATTGTATTTAATGCATCCCTACTTGGCAGCCGGTTACTTGCAAGAGTCTATCATCATACCGGTGAAGAAGAATTAAAAATAATTGCCCGTAAATCAGTTGCTTTCTGTTGCAATCATCAGAAACCGGATGGTTCCTGGAGTTATGGTACCTATTCCTTTCACCAGTGGATTGATAACTTTCATACGGGCTACAACCTGGAATGTTTAACGGATTATCGTGACTTTACAGGAGACAGAAGTTTTGATGCGGTCATTGAAAAAGGATTGGATTATTATCTGAAAACCTTCTTCACCAGTGAAGGGATTTCGAAATATTATAGTAACAAAACCTATCCAATAGATATCCACGCACCTACACAGCTGGTTATTACGCTTGCTAAACTGAATCGGTTCCAGGAGCATAGAGCACTTATTGATAAAGTAGTGAACTGGACAATTGATCACATGCAGGATCCACGTGGTTATTTCTATTATCAAATCAATAAATATTTTCATTCCCGGATTCCTTATATGCGTTGGTCTCAGTCCTGGATGTTTTACGCATTGGCTATTTATTTACGCCAGGTAAAGGAATTATCACGTCAGCCTAATCCCCGAGTTACTCATGAAAATTTGGTTTGATCTATCCAATTCCCCGCATATCAACATGTTTCATGACATGATCAGGGATCTTGAAGCCCGGGGTCATGAAGTGTTGATTACCTGCAGGCCACTTGCGAATACAATTGACCTGCTAAAGCAGCGAAATCTGGAGTATCATGTGGTGGGAGAGCATTATGGTAAGAATCTCTACAAGAAATTATTCGGATATCCGATCAGGGTAAATCAGCTCAGAAAGTTTTTAAAGAATAAAAAAATTGACCTTGCTGTTTCGCAGTCTTCTTTTCATTCTCCGATAGTTGCAAAACTGCTTGGAATTCCTTCCATTTATACGAATGACAATGAACATGCAATGGGCAATATTCCTTGTTTCATGTTCGCTAATCTCGTGTTGATACCGGAAAATCTACCGGTTGAAAAAATTGTCAAAAAAGGAGGATCAGCCAAACGGACCAAACAATATCCAGGTGTAAAAGAAGGGATTTATCTCTGGCAGAAAGGAGAACAGATACATGCGGCCCGCAAACAAAATCCGCCGGATAATAAAACTATTTATGTTCGTCCGGAGCCTTTGACAGCACAGTATTACAAAGGAGGATTGAATTTCCTGGACAGTACATTAGAAGCTTTGCAAGATCGTTTTTCAATAACCATCTTACCCAGGGATAAAACACAACTTGAGCATTACCGGCAATCCAAGTTTTCAGGTATCCGTGTTCCGGATAAGCCCATGCATTTTGATCAGATTGCAAAGGAATGCAGTTTGTTCATCGGGGCCGGAGGATCTATGACACGAGAACTTGCCATCCTGGGAATACCAACAATTTCAGTTTACCAGGATGAATTGCTGGAAGTGGACAAATTTTTGCTGGAGGAAGGTATTATGGCACATGAACCAAATTTGAAACCGGAAACAGTAGAGAATATGATTCAGTCGCTGGAAAATAAAGAACCGGATTTGCAGCTGATGCAAAAAGGCAAACAGGCATACGATTTATTCATAAGTGAAATATTAAACTACAACAGATAATGGTAAAAGTCGGATTGATCGGAGCGGGTAAAATGGGAATCTCTCATCTCGCAATTTTGGGTGCGCATCCGGATGCTGAAGTGGTGGGTGTTTGTGATACCTCCAAAATGGTAATAGAAGCATTGGAAAAATACAGTCCGTTTCCCTGTTTTACAGATTATAAAAAAATGCTGCAGCAATCCAAGCCGGATGCAGTTGTGGTAGCGGTTCCTACCAAATATCATGCTTCCATGGTGAAGGAATTATTGCAGATGGGAATACATGTATTTGTAGAAAAGCCATTCTGTCTTCGTCCCGAAGAAGGCGTGGAGCTCATTCAACTCGCAAAGTCCAGAAACCTGGTAAACCAGGTGGGATATCATAACAAATTCGTAGGCACTTTTGAAGAAGTAAAACGTTTGTTGAAAGCTGGTGCCATTGGTGATATTTATCATTTTATGGGGCAGGCGTATGGTCCGGTGGTGATCAAGCCAAAACAGGATACCTGGCGTTCCAACCCCGAAGAAGGCGGGGGCTGTTTAATGGATTATGCATCGCATGTGATTGACTTAATTAATTACCTGCTTTCACCAGTGCAGTCTGTACAAAGCAGCAGTCTTAAATCGATCTTTTCAAAACAGGTAGATGATGCTGTATATGCGATGATGTCGTTACAAAATGGGGTATCCGGAATTTTATCTGTAAACTGGAGTGATGAAACGCATCGTAAGATGACGACCTCTGTCAGCATCAATGGAACAAAAGGAAAAATTGTTTCAGATGCGAATGAGTTAAAAGTATATTTCAAAGATGCCGCCTGTCCTGCAGGTTACAGTCGCGGCTGGAATGTTAAATATGTTACCGACCTGACTGCTCCTGTTGATTATTATCTCCGTGGAGAAGAATATTCTGCCCAAATGGATCACTTTATAAAAGCGATCCAGGGTAAGGTGCCGAATGAGGTGAACTCATTTGAATCCGCAGCAAAAACAGACAATGCCATTGCCTTAATCAGAAAAGCCCAACAGTGATGAAGATGGAAAGAATATTATTCGGAGATAACCAGTTTTTTGCGGTCAATCATATTTCAGATGAAAAGTCGATGGCACAGTCTATCCGGTTTAAGGAGGATGCTGCTATAATTAAGACGCTGGACCATGCGATGGAAGCAGGAATCCAGACCTTTATGTGTACTACTCACGACCGGATTGCCAATATTTGCGAAGTGATCCGGCAGCAACCGGAAAAATATAAGGATTTCAAGATTTATCCCTGTATGCCTTATGCGCATAAGTATGCTAATGCTGTTACGGAATTGGGCATTATGGGTACGATCAAACAATATGTTCCGGGTAACTTTTTTGGATCCCTGTTCAAGGGAGGAGTAGCCTTCCTTTCGAAAGATTTTCTTTCCATCATGGAATTACTCATTGATGCTGAAATGAAAATGTTCAAGGGCATCAATACACCGGTTATTTTTTTGCAGAACGTGGTAACTGATTTGCTACTTGGATTGGGCATGAAAGATGTACTGGTTTCCTATCATGATTATGTGAAAAAAAAGTACAATGCGGAAGCTGGTTTTATTACGATGAACATGCCTGCTTTATTAAACATGCTGGAAGAAGGTGGTGTAAAGAACCCGATAATTTGTGCATCTATCAATAAGGTAGGATTCCGTATGTCAGGTGGTAAGGAATTGTACGAAGAAACACTTCGTACCCGGCAGTTCAGGGCTATCGCCATGCAGGTATTAGCAGGAGGTGCAGTTTCTCCGAAAGAAGCAATCGAATACGTTTGCGGATTACCGAATATTGAATCTATTTTGTTTGGTGCATCCTCGAGGACAAATATTAATGATACAGTATCCCTGATCCATAAATATGACCAGGTTTTCACTACTACCCCTTAATACTCGTACATGAAAATTACCATTGTTGCGGGTGCACGCCCCAACTTTATGAAAATTGCACCGATCATTAAATCCATCCATTGTCGTAAAGCGGCAGGTGCTTCAATCGAATTCCGGCTTGTTCATACTGGTCAGCATTATGATAAAAAGATGAGTGCTGACTTCTTTGAACAATTGGGAATTCCGGAACCGCATGCCAATCTGGAGGCAGGAGGTGGAAGCCAGGCAGAGCAAACTGCAGCCATCATGGTAAGATTCGAAAAAGAATTAATGGAGCATCGCCCCAATCTGATCCTGGTTGTAGGAGATGTTACCTCTACTATGGCCTGTACCATTACAGCCAAGAAACTTTGTATTGATGCTGTACATGTGGAGGCGGGTATCCGGTCCGGAGATATGACCATGCCGGAGGAAATCAACCGGATTGTGACGGATTCCATTACGGATCATTTTTTTACTACCAGTGAAGTTGCCAATGAACATCTTCGCAAATCAGGTGTAGCTGAGAACAGGATTCATTTTGTTGGCAACACAATGATTGATACGCTGCACCAGAATCTCAACAGGCTGGTACAACCTGAACTATGGAATGCTGCTGCGTTGGAGGAAAAGAAGTTTTTTTTGCTTACGTTACATCGTCCGGCGAATGTGGATGATCCGACCAACCTGAATCATTTACTGGATACCATTATGCGCTGTACAGGTGATTTGCCAGTAGTGTTCCCCGTGCATCCAAGAACAAAAAAAATTCTTGACAGTATCGGTTTTCAGAATGAGAAACTGGTACTGGCAGAACCCATGCCATACCTTGAATTTATATACCTGGTAAAAAATGCGCTGGCTGTAATTACGGATTCAGGTGGCATTACAGAGGAAGCTACTGTTTTGCATGTACCCTGTATGACGATGCGGGATTCTACTGAAAGGCCTGAAACGGTGACGATGGGTACCAATGAACTGATTGGTACAGATCCCACCAAACTGGAACCTTATCTTGAAAAAATAATGAAGGGAACCTGGAAAACCGGGGTTGTTCCTCCCTTGTGGGATGGAAAAACCTCAGATCGGATCGTTAAAAAACTGGAAGAACTTTATAATTCATGAACAAACTTTCCTACGTTTTTTACAGAACCATGTTATGGCTCTGGGATATCTTTTCCCTGAACCTGGTATTGGTACTGGCTGGTTTTTTTGTTGAGCGGGCAGAAGCGTTTAGCCAGGCACCCTATCACGTGTTTTTTGCTGTCTTCAACCTTGCGTGGATAGCATCAACCTATCTTACCGGCCTTTATTTGGCACAGGATTGGCTGGATTTTGAAGGTTTCAGCAAACGAACCATTAAGGCTTATCTGATCACACTGCTCATATTATTCTTCTTCACCTTCATCTATCATTTCCCTTATTCCAGGTTGTATATTCTGGTAGTGGCAGGTGGCTTTGCCGGACTCCTGACAATCAACCGAATTGCCTTTAATATCCTGATTTTTTTTCTCCGGAGCAGATTTCGCCTTCAGAAAAATGTTGTGATTCTTGGTTATAATGACAACTCCAAGCGGTTGCTCCGTTATTTTCGGGAAGAGTCAAAATTTGTTCATGTTGCCGGATGTTTCGAGGACGAAGAAAGAGTAATACGGGATGAAAATTTTCCAATCAAGGGAAATCTTACTGATGTGATGCCTTTTGTACTGGAAAATAAGGTGACGGAAATTTATTCCACGCTGGCACCGGAGCATTTTCCGGATCTGTATGAATTAGCAAAACAGGCTGAAAACCAGTTTGTGCATTTCCGTTTTATTCCGGATTATAAAATATTTGTGAACCGCAATATCTACGTGGATTTCATTGATAATATTCCTGTTTTATCACTTCGGAATGAACCACTGGAAGATACCGGCAACCGGATTAAGAAAAGACTTTTTGATATTGCATTCAGCAGCCTGGTAATTCTATTCCTGTTATCCTGGCTGATACCAATCATGGCCATCCTGATTAAACTGAGTTCAAAAGGTCCTGTATTTTTTACGCAGATGCGATCTGGCAAAAGCAATCAACCTTTTCTCTGTATCAAGTTCAGGAGTTTGCGGATGAATGATGATGCCAACAAAAAACAGGTTACCCGCAATGATGACCGTGTTACCAAAATCGGAAAGTTTATGCGGAAGACGAACCTGGATGAATTACCACAGT
This sequence comes from Flavihumibacter sp., assembly GCA_025455285.1. GTDB lineage: Bacteria > Bacteroidota > Bacteroidia > Chitinophagales > Chitinophagaceae > Flavihumibacter. The sequence continues at coordinate 1,155 of JALOMU010000071.1, read as the reverse complement.
TTTTCAATGTATTTATGGGAGATATGTCGGTTGTGGGTCCGCGTCCGCACATGCTCAAGCATACCGAAGATTTTGCCAATATATACAAGCAATACATGATCCGCCATTTTGTGAAACCCGGAGTTACCGGCTGGGCACAGGTCAATGGATTTCGAGGTGAAATCACCGACAACCTGTTTCTCCAAAAGCGTATCGAGCATGATATCTGGTACATGGAGAACTGGACCCTGCTGCTGGATATGAAGATCATCCTTATGACGGCATTCCTTTCAGTTAAGGGAGATAAGAATGCTTTCTGATTAATTTCCTTCCTTCTCTACCAATACCTGGCGGCTTGCATAAAAAATCCGGAGGGAATCTTTTATCCTCGCGGTATCCGCTACGGTAGCAGGAAGTGAAAAATAGAGTTTAAAGGTGACAGAATCTGCCGTCTCCATTTTTATACCACTTTTGATTTCCACCAGTTGATTGTAACGACGCAACGCCCTGGTTTTTCTGTTGGTGGTTTCAATGATGAATTTATAGCGGTTGGCTGCTGTAACAGCGTTCAGCCTTGTTGTATCAATCAGGGGTCGGCGACTCACTGAATCAATTGTTACTACCACTGTGGTATCGGTTTGCGGAACCGGTTCCGGCTGTATGGTGGTTACGGTTTCTGTAGTTTCTTTTTCTGCTGCTCCCTTCTGCGACCATTTCCATCCTCCCCAAATCACGATTCCCAGGGTTGCTGCGATTCCCAAAAACATTGCCCATTTCCTCCCATTTCCCGATCCGCCATCATATCTCGGATTTTCCTCAAATACCGAAGTTTTTCTGGTCTCCGGCATGCGCTCATCCAGTCGCTCCATTACCATGTCACCGGGCGTGAATTCAATGGAGCCCTCTTTCGCTTTTACCAGCGTACCAATTCCCTCCATATAAAGCGCCTTGCCGATATTTAGAAATTGACGGTTCAGCATGATATAGGATTCCAGATCGGATTTCGCCAGAGCGGTCATTTTTCCGGTGTGGGTTCTAACAAACTCCACCAGTTCCGGATTCAGATCATTGTCTGCCGAATTGCTGAACTGAATACCGCCATTTTCCATAGTAAACGTTCCAATACCGGGTAAACTCAGTCGCTTCTGCTGGTATAAGTATTGAGTGATGAGGTGA
>JALOMU010000070.1 GCA_025455285.1 Flavihumibacter sp. | reverse complement strand
GAAGGAAGTGGCGCCAGCATATAAATACCCTGTCTTGCGCGAGTCAATGCAACATAGAGCAGGTTGAGTGCATCCATCCTGCTCATCAGCATTTCTTCAAAATACTCATAGGCAAAAGCTGTTTCCGCTAAGGAGGATTGGATGTCAACAGGTAATACATCCAGCTCTGATGTTTCATCTTTCCAATCACACCATAATAAACCCTTATCCGATTTCAATTTCCAATCGGTATAAGGCAACAATACTACATCAAAAGCAAGTCCCTTTGATTTATGAATGGTCAGTATTTGTATGGCGTTGGAAGCGGATGAAAGAGGTAAGGCTCTTTTTTCTCCATCTTCTTTCCACCAGAGTATGAAATCACGTATCGAGGGTTTGCCTTTGGTACTGAAGGAATTTACAAGATCGCAATCCGGTTCTTTTCCTCACTAAATGCTGCAGGCAATAAGGAGAGCTGGTGATTGATATCTCTTCGATACAAGGATTTTTCATTTATGGATACTTGCGTACGTAATGCATTAGCCTGCACAACTTCCACTCTTGCGATATCATCTTTTTCATTCAGCAGATAGCGGAATGCAGCCAGTAATAATTGTATAGCAGGGGAGGCGCTGATCAGCAGGGCGTCAGAGGACACTAGTTTATAATCGTGGACATTGCCTGATTTTTGTTTGTGTTCCAGTAGTACGTTGATGATTCTTCGTGCATCCGCATTGTTGCGGGTAAGTATGGCCAGTTGTTCCGGCTTCAATTTTTTCTGTAGCAGCAGTTCATCAATCAGATCACAGAGTCGGGCTTCCGCTGCCGGTTTCCAGGAGGTAGGTGCCTGTGAATTTTCTTTTTCAAAAAATTGTATCTCTACTTTTCCACCCGGTTGGCTGTTTGCCGGCTTTTCTTGCAGCACATCTTTATAGGCTTCTTCAATGATCGAGAAATAGGAATTGCTGTGCAGGCGTTCCTGGATGGAAGTATCCTGTACCTGGCTCATTTCATTTGAAAAGTCTTGTTGAAGCAAGGCAGGTATGCGGCTGAATAAGGTATTATTAAAATCAATAATGGAAGCGCGACTCCTGTAATTTTCCTGCAGACTGGCTTCTTGCACCAGTTGAGAACCGATATCCTGTTTCACCTGTGATTGAAGCAATCTCCAGTCGCCATTTCTCCAGCGGTAAATGGATTGTTTCACATCACCTACCACGAGGTTGTAGGCACCAACAGCAACTGACTGTTCCAATAGGGGTTTGAAATTATCCCATTGAAAGCGGCTGGTATCCTGGAATTCATCCAGTAGAAAATGCTGATAGCGGTTTCCTATTTTTTCATAAATGAAGGGAACTTCGTTGTCTTTCACCAGTTCTCTTAGTAATTGCTGGGTATCGGATATCAGGAGTACATTGTTATCACGCCGGTAGTCACCCAGCTGATCCGCGAGTATGCGCAATAGGCTGAGGTTATTCAGTTTGCGAAGAATGGCTCGGGCTGTTTGATAGGAGTAGGCCTGCGCTTCGTAATAATCAAGCGCCTGCGCCAGGCAGGTGTTAAGGGCAGGGTAGATGTTGGCAACTGCTTCTTTAATTTTCGGAGCAGCTTTAACCGTGGTCCATGTGGCAAGGTTGTCTCGGGCATCCTGCACAGTAACGGTGGCTTTGTACTCTTTCTTTTGAATTTTGGCGAAGTAGGTAATAAAACCTTTATTACCTCTGGAAAAGAAAGAAGCATCAATCCCTGCATTTTGAATAATGTCGTTTCCCTGCTGGCCAAAATTCCGCATGGTTTCCTCTACCTTTTTCACAATGTCCTGCATGTATTTTCTAAGCGTATCGAAAGCAGCAGTCGGGTTTTCAAGGTTACGCATATTCTCTTCAAAGCGATAAAAGCGTTCCTGGAAAATTTCGCTGGCCAGTGATAGCAACTCTGATCTGAAATCCCATTGTTGTCCGGCATCAATTCTATCTATAGCTATAGATCGTATCCAGTTTAATAATTCCTGGCTGGATTCCAACAATTCAAACAGGCGATCCGCCAATTCTTCTTTTACAATATTCTGGTTTAGTTGTAATTCAAATCCGGCATCCAGTCCGATTTCAAAAGCAAAGGACCGGATAACCTGTTGAACAAAACTATCGATGGTGGAAACGGAGAATTTCGCATAGTCGTGCAGGATAGTTCTGTAAATACGATCGGCGGCAACCTGTAAAGCAGTAGTATCCTGTAACTGAGGAAATCTTTCCTGTATGATGCGGCTATAGGGAGTAGAAGTTCCTTTGGCGATTTTTTTTAACTCCCCAAGAATCCTTTCTTTCATTTCTTCCGTCGCCTTGTTTGTAAACGTAACAGCCAGGATTTCCCGGTATTTATAGGGATTCTCAAATAAGAGGCAGAGGTATTCAGAGGCGAGTAAAAAAGTTTTTCCTGATCCTGCAGAAGCTCTGTAAATATGAAGAGGGGCGCTGTTTAACATGAAGCGGGGTTAAGCTTCCCAAACTTATCGATAATTGCTAAAAGGGAACCTACATTTGCAGCATGATGAATTGGAATACCTGTTTTACAAATGCACGATTTGGTCAGGAGTATCGGTCGGCCCAGGCCAGAACTGCTTATGAGCGTGATTTCGACCGCCTGATTTTTTCTGCTGCGTTCCGTCGGTTGCAGGATAAAACACAGGTATTTCCATTACCGGGACCAATACTTGTTCACAACAGGCTTACGCATTCCCTGGAAGTGGCGAGTGTGGGGCGTTCACTTGGCAAGTTGGTGGGACAGGAACTGGCTGAACTGGCAAATCCAACTGCGCGGGAATTTTACCAGGCTGATTTGTCGAGCGTGATAGCTGCTGCCTGCCTGGCTCATGATATTGGCAATCCGGCCTTCGGGCATTCCGGCGAGTCTGCCATATCTGCATATTTCACCGATGCAGCAGCAGAAACTTTAAATGGGATTTTTCTTCGAGAACATTTCAATGAAGCGGAATGGCAGGATTTGACTCATTTTGAGGGTAATGCCAATTCCTTCCGGATCCTCACCCATCATTATGCGAATCGCCAGCCGGGTGGATTTCAGTTAACCTATAGTACATTGGCAGCGATTGCCAAATATCCTTGTGCTTCCCTGGCAGCAGATGGTTCAGCAGTGCACCGGAAGAAATATGGATTTTTTCAATCAGAGCAGGACAGTTTCAGAAAAGTGGCGGAAACCCTTGGTATGGTGGCAGAACAGGAAAACCCGCTTGTCTTCCGAAGACATCCTTTTGTGTACCTGGTGGAGGCTGCCGATGATATCTGTTATCGGGTAATTGATTGGGAGGATGCACATCGCTTAGGCATACTCGATAGCAAAACTGCCGTGGAAGCATTGGTGAATCTACTGGAAACAGGAAGAAAAGAACGCATGGATCGCATCCATGTAACGCTGGAAAAATTGAAAGGCGATTCCCGTGAACAACTGGCCTTTCTCAGGGCTATGTCGATCAACCTGCTAGTGGAAACAGCGGTTCAAAATTTCATGAAAAATGAATCTGTATTACTAACAGGTATGTATAACCGATCTTTGCTTGATGATGTGGAACCTGCTATGGGACAGGCTTTGAAAGAAATCAACAGTATAACGGTGAAGCGCATTTACAATCATGAAACGGTAGTAAAAATTGAACTGGCAGGTTATGAAGTGATGCATTCACTATTAAGCCATTTTATTCCTGCAGTATTGAACCAGCGGCCGAGTCACAGGGAGAAGAAAGTATTGCAGTTATTACCGGATCAATACCGGGAGGAAGGAGCGGGCGCTTATGGAAAGGCATTGAATGTGGTAGATTTTATTGCAGGCATGACCGATTCCTATGCGATGGAATTGTACAAAAACCTGCACGGCATCAGTTTACCCCGCCACACCTGATTACTCTTCTCAATTCTCACTTCATAATTCTCACATCTAACTTCCGTTGTCTCACTTTCCATACCTCTCCCAAAGCAGTGCTGCCACTTTCCTGGCCAGCACCCAGCCTTCGTTTTCGGTTTCCCAGCTTTGATCCTGCTGGTTTTTGGTAATAATGGAGAAGATATAAGGGCCTTTTGGCGCCATCACCAGCAGCGTTTCACTCCTGGAGGCATTGACCGCACCATTTTTGGAGGCAATGAAAACAGTAGGCGGGTGAACTGAAATCGCTTCTTCATCCCAGAAATTTCTTCCCATGATGCGAATCATCTGATCCGAAGCGGCTTTGTCTATGACCTGTCCGCGATAAATCAGTTCCATCAGGGTCACCATTTCGCGGGGAGTTGTTTGTCCCCATCCATAGACCTGCTGATTTTCTTTTCTACCGGGTGTTCTGGAATTCACCCTGGTATGTTTTAACCCAAGCTGCTCCATCAGCTCATTAATCCGGGTTCCGGTACCAGCCAGAGATTGCAGCCATAAACTGGCAGTATTATCGCTGGTTGTCATCATTAGCATCATGATTTTAGCAAGTTGAATCGTTTCACCGTCTTTGAACGAACCCAGGATATCTTCTCCTTCATAGAGGAGGGAGTCTTTGTAGATCAGGGGTTGGTGGTAGGACAATTCCTTTTTATTGAGCTTGTCCATAATGCCAATCAAAATGGGAATCTTGACCATACTGGCGGTTTGGAAAATGCTATCCGCCAGAATGGCCACCGTTTTGCCTGTTTTCAGGTTCTTTACATAAATGCCGACATCTCCTTTAAAATCCGCCGTTAATTGGCGGAGTTTTTCCTCCAGTTTCCTGTCTGTTTTCTGTGCTGCGGAACTGATTGAAATACAAATAATTAGGAAAGCGAAACTAAATCTGTTAAACATAGTAAAGGTTTAAGTATCCTGCTTCAGCGATAATAACCATTTTTCTCAATTTCTTCCCGTACGGGTTCAGGAACCAGGTAATGAATATCCTTTCCTGTTCTGATCTGTTCGCGGATGAACGTGGCGGATATATCCAGCAGGGGAGCTTTTACTTCTGTTATGTTCACTTTAAGGGAAGTACTAAGCGGAAAGCCTGGTCTGGGGTAAACATAAAAATTGGCCCGTTGAACCAGGGTTTCAGCATTTTTCCATTTATGCAGGTTTTGTAAACCATCACTTCCCATCACGATACTAAATTCATGTTGTGGAAATTTCTCTTCGAGGTAAATTAGCGTATCAATGGTGTAGGAAGGTCTGGGCAAATGAAACTCAATATCCGTAGCACGCAGCCGGTCAATTCCCTGAATAGCAAGCTTTGCCAGATGCAGGCGGTGATATTCATTTAAAAGGCCATTGGAAGGTTTGAATGGGTTCTGAGGTGATACAACCAGCCAAACTTGTTGAAGATCAGTCTGATAGGCCATTTGATGGGCTACGATACAGTGGCCTGTATGAATGGGATTAAAGGAACCGAAATACAAACCGATTTTCATGTGCTCTATTAAAGATCTTCTACAAAGATATTCCGCGCCTCATCCAGGCGGAGGCTCAGATTATATCCTGATACCGTAATTGCTATTGGGTCACCAAGCGGAGCAATTTGCTCCACACGAATCTTTTCTCCGGGCACACATCCCATTTCCATGAGTTTGAGAAATATTTCATTATTCTCAAAACTCTTTATTACGACCGTGCGGCCGATTCCTATTTCTGATAATCGTTTCATATTTCCTTCTCCAAAACTACGATCGGCCATTAAATTTGTTTTACGAATTATGGAAATGATAAACAAAGCTACCGATAATATCTCCTTTCACTACCAGATGTCCGGATTTAAGTTCCCAAACAGAACCCAGCTAAAAACATTTCTGGCGACTCTCTTCAAGCGGGAGAAAAAAGCATTGGAAGAGCTCAGCTACATATTCTGTACCGATAAGTACCTATTGGAGATCAACCGTAGTTTTCTCCAGCACGATTATTATACTGACATCATCAGCTTCGAACTTGCAGATAAAAAGCAACCCTCACAAGGAGAAATTTATATCAGCATTGACCGGGTAAAGGAAAATGCCCGGGATATGGGAGAATCCTTTCAGCGCGAATTACACCGGGTAATCTTTCATGGAGCCTTGCACCTCTGTGGCTACCGCGATAAGTCCAAAAAGGAAAGTGCCTTAATGAGGGAAAAGGAAAATGAGTACCTGAAACTTTACTTCAAAAACTGATCTGTTCCACGTGGAACATGCGGAAGAGGGTAAAGGAAAATATTAATCCCAAAGGAAGCAGTATGATTAAAAATTACAAAAATGCCTATAAAGCGAAGGTATAATACTTTTCCCTGTGCCAGTTAATATGGGCAAATCGACAATCCATCTTAGTTAGAGTCAAAAGAAAAATTACTGGAATAGAAGATTTGAGTGAAAATTTGGTTGATAGTTGAAAGCATCGAAAACCAAATAAATAAAAATTGCAAGATCAAGAAATTAGCTTGTTAAGGCTGAATTGGCTAATATGATTCCTTAAGGGTTAATGTACCCTTGTTATTCGGTATTTGAGTAACGACAAAAACTGGCGATAGTTTCTGGATTGTTAGTAATGCTGGATTCCCTTCGTTCCACGTGGAACAATCATAATAATAGCGTGACTTGCACGAACTCTGTATTTTTGCACCTTAAATCATTTGAATGTTTCCTGAGTACGATGTTATTGTTGTAGGAGCCGGACATGCGGGTTGTGAAGCAGCTGCAGCTGCTGCCAACATGGGTAGTTCTGTTTTACTGGTAACCATGAACATGCAAACCATTGCCCAAATGAGTTGCAATCCTGCTATGGGTGGTATAGCCAAGGGCCAGATAGTACGTGAAATAGATGCACTTGGGGGATATTCTGGTATCGTTACGGATCGCTCCACCATTCAATTCCGCATGTTGAACAGATCGAAGGGTCCTGCTATGTGGAGTCCCCGAGCTCAAAATGACCGTATGTTATTTGCCTCAACCTGGAGGGAAATGCTCGAACAAACCTTGAAGGTGGATTTCTACCAGGATATGGTAAAGGGTTTAATTATTAAAGACGGAAGAGCTGCTGGTGTAATAACCGGTTTAGGGCATTCCATCCCGGCCAAAGTGGTGGTAGTTACCAGCGGAACATTCCTGAATGGAATCATTCATATCGGCGAAAAAACATTTGGTGGAGGACGTGTAGCAGAAAAAGCGGCTACCGGTATTACCGAACAACTCGTTGAACTGGGCTTTGAAGCGGATCGCCTTAAAACTGGAACACCACCCAGGATAGACGGAAGAAGCCTGGATTACACTAAAATGGAAGAACAGAAAGGGGATGAGAATATCATTGGATTTAGCTATTTGCCTCAACCCCTGGTAAAATCATCCGATCAGAGAAGTTGTTTTATTACCTATACCAATAATCAAACCCATGAATTATTGAAAACAGGGTTTGACAGAAGCCCTATGTTCACGGGAAGAATAGAAGGAGTTGGTCCCCGTTATTGTCCAAGTATTGAAGATAAAATCAATCGATTCGCCGACCGGGAAAGACACCAGATCTTTGTGGAACCCGAAGGATGGAATACAGTAGAGATTTATGTGAATGGATTCTCTACTTCTCTGCCAGAGGATGTTCAGTTTAAAGCACTGACATCCATTCCTGGTTTTGAAAAGGCGAAGATGTTTCGCCCGGGTTATGCTATCGAATACGATTACTTTCCACCAACTCAGTTGACCTATAGTCTGGAAACCAAAAAAATTCAGAATCTGTTTTTTGCCGGACAAATCAACGGAACTACCGGCTATGAAGAAGCCGCCTGCCAGGGT
>JALOMU010000069.1 GCA_025455285.1 Flavihumibacter sp. | reverse complement strand
TCACCATGACTTCCAATTCCTGCCAGTGCGCCCTGCTCCACCATGGCTTTCATACTCTCGGCATGTTTCTTAAATACATGTTCTTCGGGAAGGAACCAGCCCTGGACACGCCTGGTTTTGGAGGCGAGTTCTTCATACGGCATGAAATGCTGCATCTTTTTATTATGATAAGGATTCTCTGTCTGGAAATAATAGTTTTCCGCCCAGGGACCACCATAGGCAACAAGCAAGGTAGGGGTCACTGCCATCTGAGCTTTTGCAATTGTAGAGGTAACATCCTTATATAGTGGATAAATCGGGAGTGAATGTTCGTGACCAGGGTAGCCATCAATCAGGTTGGTCATATTCAGTTTAAAATTCAATCCGCCTTCGGTAGTAGGATGTAAACCCTGGTTCCGGGCGGCATGCAGGATCCACTGGCGCTGCTGGCGGTTACCTGTCAGGTACATCTTTATATAGTTGGTATGATAATATTTAGAATACTGCTGCAGGATGCTCTCTGCCTGGGCGGAGTCTTTCACATTGTAAGACCAGAACCCAACACCGGGCCCTGTTGAATACACCCTGGGACCTACCATTTGCCCCGATTCCACCAGGTCGGAATAGGTTAGCACATCAGTAGTTCCAGTTTGGGGGTCCATGGTAGTGGTTACTCCGTAAGCCAGGTTGGCTGCATAAATCCAGATCTGATTTTTATGCATGGTCCAGTTAGGCCACATATGGGCATGGGTGTCTATGAATCCTGGGACAATGGTCTTTCCACTCGCGTCCATTTCCTTGGTTCCCTTCGGGATGGCCAGGCTTCCGGCAGGGCCAACCGCCTTGATGCGGTTATTCACTACGAGCAAATCTCCTTTTTCATAGATCTCATCGCCTTTCATAGTGATGATGCGGGCATTGCGGAATACGATAGCACCCTGGGGCAGATCCCGCTGATAATAAATTTTGATAGCTGTTTCAATTGGCTGGTACCCTGCTTCTTTTTTACTGGAATCTTTTTTGGCAAGCAGGCTGCTGTCTTTGCGTATGCTATCAGCGGCGGGTTTTGCAGCTGCGAGCTTTTTAGCAATTGAAATACTGTCTTCCATTCTTTGTGCTTCCTCCAGGTCGTACACAAAATGTGCATTTCCCAGGCTCCAATGAATCAGTTTGCCATTCCTGCCCCATGCCGGAAACTCGCCTCCAATAGTTGTCAGCTTTTTAGCCGGGAAGTTGGCGTTCTCTGCATCTGCCAGGTTGATGGTAACTGTTTTACCGGTTTGCGGCAGGGTGAGCCAATAGATTTCATTATTAATTTGTGCCAGCGCGCTTTTGCCATCGGGTGCCATTTTTATCTGGGAAGCATTGGATGGCAACTGCATTTCCATCGCCTCCGCATTGGCTGCAGTAAGGATACAGGCATCTACACTGGGGTTGCCATTTTGAAAATGACTCATTCCATAGGTAGTGATCCCGGTTATTTTTGCATGGACCTTTTCATCACTTCCATCCCATTGAATGGAAACCAGCTGACCGTTGTTGCTGAGGTAAATTCGGTTGTCCATTGTTGTGAAATGTGGCTGGTAACGACCCATTACTTTATCTATTACAGTGATCTCTCCTCCGGTTACCGGAATCCAGGCCAGCTCTTCTTCTGCGTTGTTATAACCCGGACTAATAGACTGTTTATACGTTTCAGTGGAAGACCGTTGAAATACGATGCGGTCACCTTTTGGAGAATAAGCCAGAAATTGATAGAGTGCCGGCTCCCGGGTTAATTGCTGAACAAGGGGTTTTCCAACCAGGCTGGCTTTGTAAATATGTCCGCCCCCGGCCGTCCAGGTACTGAATACCAGGCTGTTCCCATCCGGCGACCAGGCAGGCATAGCTTCCGTAAAATCATTCGTTGTTATTCTTTTCGGTTGTCCATTGGGGTAATCCATCACGTAGAGTCTGTTCAATGCGGTGAAGGCAAGTTTTTTCCCATCCGGTGACGGAACTGCCTGCCGGATTTGTGTTACCAAAGCATGAGAAGTATCAGTGATGGGAAACTGAAAATCAAGCTGAGGTCCCAGTTCCAATACGGTTTCTACCTGGAAAGGAATTTCGGTGGGATTGGAGCCATCCAGGGGAATGCGTTTAATTTTTCCGCCGGTTGAAGCAATGAGGGCTTTGCTGTCAGGCGTGAAACACATGCCTGGCAAAACCCCCATGGTAGCAATACTTTCCTGTTCATCTCTTTGAAATGGATAGATCAACCAGGATTCCTTTCCGGTTTTAAGGTTTTTCAGAATAAGTCCGGTTTGCTCTTCATAACGCGTTCCATAAACCATCCAGTTTCCATCATTAGAAAGTACAGGGCTGAAGGCTGAACCATACCGATTTGTGATAGTATGTTGGCGGGCTTTCTGGCGATCATACACCCCAATTTGATATTGCGGCATAGCTGCATTGTAACTCCAGCCACCATTGCGGGTTGAAAAATAGATCGTATTACCATCCGCACTTACAGCAGGGTCAATGGTTTTAAGAGTAGGCGGCGCGTCAATTAGTTGAACACCGCCTCCCCCATTTTTATGTATCATGTAGAGCTGCACATTGATACGGCCTTTTGAGAAAACAATGTATTCTCCATCGGGCGTCCAGGCAGCACTGGGAAAATTCATGTTCCTGTCTTTGGTTAGCTGAATTGTATCTTTTTTCTCCAGGTCAATATACCAGAGGTTTTCAGCACCGCTTCGATCGGAAGTAAAAAGGATGCGTTTGCCATCCGGACTGTATCTTGGGTGTGTATCAAAAGCCATACCCCGGGTGATCTGGGTAGCTTTACCGCCTGTAGATGGAATGGTGTAGAGATCACCAAGTAGGTCAAAAACGATGGTTTTGCCATCGGGACTCATATCCACTGAAATCCAGGTGCCTTCGGTGGTTGAAACTGGAATATTGCGTGCTGTTTTAAGGGGCAGGTTTTTGAAAGGAGTATACAGCAGGCTATCTTTTTTGGTGGTATCGGAGATAACCTGCCTGTTTTGAAGAGGCCGGGCGGGATCAGCGAATACGGTTTTGGCACCCAACAACAGGGTGAAGCAGACCGGACCAGCGGTCAACAGTTTGATCAAAGACATAAAGGGGAATTTAATCCCAGAAATTAAGGATTAAAAACCATTTGGAGGTTACCCTTCATATAACCGAAGGAAAGAAATTTTTATTTTTTCAGACCGATTTCGCGCAGGCGTTCATCCAGGTATTCGCCGGCGGTTGCATCCGGATAGGCTTTTGGATGGTTGGCGTCCACACAGGAATCCAGGCAGGCCAGACTCATCTTGCTTTTCGGATGCAGGAAAAAGGGGATGGAATATCGGCTGGTACCCCATAATTCGCGCGGTGGATTTACAACCCGGTGGGTGGTGGATCGCAGTTTATTATTGGTAAGTCGCTGCAGCATATCCCCCACATTTACTACAATCTGTTCTGGCAGGGAGGTTACCCCAACCCATTCATTTTGTTTGGTGAGAATCTGAAGTCCGTCTGCGCTGGCACCAACCAGCAGGGTAATCAAATTAATATCTTCATGTTGTTCCGCACGGATGGCTGATTTCGGTTCTTCTTTAATGGGAGGATAGTGAATCGCTCTCAGTATGGAATTGCCATTATGAATATGGTTATCGAAATAATGCTCATCCAGTCCCAGGTAGAGTGCAATAGCCTGCAACAGGGCTTTACCTGAGGTTTCAAAGGCACGGTAAGCCTGGTTGAAGGTTTCCGTAAAACCGGGCACTTCATCAATTTGAACATTATCCGGGTATTCTTCTTTTTCCGGAACATCACCAATTACTGTTTGTCCGTGCTGATAAAATTCTTTAAGATCCGGTGCATCACTTCCTTTCGCATGTTCCTTACCAAAAGATGTATAGCCTCTTTGTCCGGCTAGCTCCGGAATTTCATATTTCTTTTTTTTCTCAGCCGGCAATGAATAAAATTCCTGTACCTGCTGGTACATCCGTTTGATGAGTTCATCCGGGATGCCGTGATTTTTGACAGCCACGAATCCCACCTCTTCATACGCTTTACCAAGTTGCTGTACAAATTGTTGTTTAAGGGAGGCATCTCCACTTAGGAAATCGGCAAGGTTTACAACAGGAATGGGCATATACAATCGTTTATGGAAAAGAATGAATATTTTGAGCTGTGAAAATAGCTAAATCCTTGAAATCATTTATTCCGGTACTAAGTTCTATCCTGTTATTTGCTAGTTGTTCCGTTCAAAAGGTGGCTCCGCTTCCTGAGGTAGAAGTATGGCGACCAGCAGTATATGCCCTGGAGAAAAATTGGGCAGCTCTTCCTCAGCAATCGGATCCATCGGATGAAATTCCTCAACCCCTGTTGACTGATTATAAAAAAGACAGTTCGGTGGATGTTTTTTTCATTCATCCGACTACTTATACGGGAAAGCTTCACGGGCGATGGATGGCCGATCTGAATGATGAAAAACTGAATTCTAAAACCGATGAATCTAGCATTCGTTACCAGGCAAGTGTGTTTAATGAGTTCAATGTTTATGCGCCCCGTTATCAACAGGCGCATATACAAAGCTTTTTTACAGAAGAAAAGCAAAGGGGAGAAAATGCGCTGAAGGCGGCTTATCAGGATGTTAGGGAAGCATTTTTATATTACCTGGAAAACTGGAACCACGGAAAGCCGATCATACTGGCAGCTCATAGCCAGGGGGCGCTTCATGCCAAATACCTGCTGAGAGAATTCTTTGAAGGTAAGCCGTTGCAGGAAAAACTGGTAGCAGCCTATGTCATCGGACTGCAGGTGGAACCAGATTTTTTTTCACAATTACCAATATGCGAAGATTCACTTCAAACTGGATGTTATCTGGGGTGGCGTACCTTTCGTCGCGATTTTGAGCCGGATTATGATTCATCCTTCAGAAAATCTGTTGTTGTGAATCCACTAAACTGGAAGACCGATTCTACCTATGCACCTGTTCAACTACACAAAGGAGCCATTCTGCGTAATTTCAATAAGGTCTATTACAAGGTAAGTGATGCACAGGTGCATGAGGATTTGCTATGGATCAGTCGGCCTAAATTTCCTGGTAGCAGACTCTATAAATCAAAGAATTATCATATTGGAGATATCAACCTGTTTTACCTGAATATCCGGGAAAATTTAAGGGCAAGGGTACGTGCATATAAAAACAAAAATACAGCAGGCTGATGGATTACTGATGGTTGATAAGCGCGTTTTTCAAATGCTCTATGGTTGCTGGATCATCTGCCAAACACTGCACGGGTACAGCATGTATGACTAATTCATCCATCAGATCCACAATATTTTTATAGGAAGCTGATTTGTCCGGATATACCAGCACCGTAAAATCTTTTACCTTATTCATTGCCGTTAGCTGTTTTCTTTTTTCACGTAGAAGATCACCAACACCACCAGCCGGCTGAAAACCTGTTTTACCAAACAGCCCATTCTGAAGCGCTTCTGTTAGTTGACCATGAAAATAGTAGATCTCATTTTTATCTGTTGGTATCAGGGTTAGTGTGGTGCTGTTAGCAACGTTGGTAGGGGGACCAGCAGCAGGTAATTTAAGACCCATTGCTGTGGGTTTGGAAAGGGCAGTGGTGAAAATAAAAAAAGTAATCAACAGAAAACCAAGATCAACCATCGGAGTTAAGTCAACCCGCGTAGATAATTTTTTACTTCGGGCAACACCTACCCGCTTGCTGTTTTGCACAGCGTTGGTTTGCATTTCAGCCATATGATTTGGTTTCTACTGAGATGCGGAAGGGAAAGAAATCCATAAATTACAAGGAGTCAGACACCAGTATAGACTGATGTCTGACTCCTTTACTAACATCGTACTAATATTGTATTAACATCTGTCTGACACCTAAATCAGAACTCTGCAGTTTTGGGTGCTCTTGGAAAGGCTATTACATCCCGGATATTTCCCATGCCGGTAACAAACTGAACCATGCGTTCAAAGCCTAAACCAAATCCTGCATGCGGAACCGAACCGAATCGACGGGTATCCAGGTACCACCACAATTCTTCTGCAGGAATATTCATTTCCTTCATACGGGCTTCTAATACAGATAAACGCTCTTCCCGCTGGCTGCCACCAACAATTTCTCCGATACCAGGAGCCAGGATATCCATCGCCGCTACTGTTTTATTATCATCATTCAGACGCATATAAAATGCCTTGAATTCTTTTGGATAGTTGGTAACGATCACCGGTTTTTTAAAATGCTTCTCTACGAGATAACGCTCATGCTCACTTTGCATATCAACGCCCCATTTTACTTCGTATTGGAATTTTTTCTTCTTATACGGTGTCGACTGCAAAAGAATATCGATGGCTTGAGTGTAGGTGATTCTTTCGAAATCATTGTTGACAACAAATTCCAGTTTCTCCACCAGGCCCATTTCACTGCGCTTGTCTGCCGGCAATTGTTTTTCCTCTTCTGCGAGTCGCGCTGCTAAAAATTCAATATCCTCTTTATTGTGCTCCATCGCATACCGGATGATATACTTGATGAAAGCCTCTGCCAGGTTCATATTATCTTCCAGATCACAGAAAGCCATTTCCGGTTCAATCATCCAGAATTCTGCCAGGTGCCTGGTAGTGTTAGAGTTCTCTGCGCGGAAGGTCGGACCAAATGTATAAATCTCACCAAGTGCAGTTGCACCCAGTTCTCCCTCCAATTGCCCACTTACCGTTAAGTTGGTACTCCGGCCAAAAAAATCTTCTTTAAAGTTGATGCTGCCATCTTCATTGCGGGGTGGATTGTCAAAGGGCAGGGTTGTAACACGGAACATTTCCCCTGCACCTTCTGCATCCGATGCAGTGATAATAGGAGTATGCAGATATAAAAACCCGCGTTCATGAAAAAATTTATGCACCGCAAAAGCCAGGCTGTGGCGAATCCGGAAAACAGAGGCAAAAGTGTTAGTTCGGAATCGCAGGTGTGCAATCTCACGCAGAAATTCCAGGCTGTGTTTTTTCGGCTGAAGAGGATATTTCTCAGAATCGGAATCTCCAAGGATTTCTATACTGGTTGCCTTTACTTCCAGCTTCTGACCTTTCCCCAGGGAAGGAATCACCACACCATGGATTTTCAATGCTGCACTGGTCGTGATACGCTTCAACAGGGCCTCTTCAAACTTGCCCAGTTCAACAACCACCTGCAAATTGGTATTCGTGGAGCCATCATTCAGCGCAATAAACTGATTATTGCGAAAAGTACGTACCCATCCCATTACCGTAACCTCCTGCTGCGCCGGTTCCCAGGTCAGCAGCTGACTGATTTTTACACGATTGTTGAACATATTCACATATTTAAGGTCGGCAAAGATA
>JALOMU010000068.1 GCA_025455285.1 Flavihumibacter sp. | reverse complement strand
AGAGATTGCATCGCTGCGTGTGCCGCCCCTTTTTTATCTTTTTCACCCACTCTTCTGGCTACCATTGCAGTTGCTGCCATACTTACACCAATTGCCATGGCATAAACAAGTGATAATACTGATTCGGTTAAACCAACTGTTTGGATATTGTGCTGACTGTCGGGCAGTTGACCGACAAAATAAAGATCAACGATGGCAAACACACTCTCCATACCCATTTCAATAACCATGGGAATGGCCAATAAAAATACCGCACGACGAATGCTGCCATTGGTGTAGTCCTGCTCTTCGCCCCGAAGAGCAGTTTTTATAATTGTCCAGATGCTACCCGATTTTAAGGTAGCAGAATTACTATTTCGCATTGTATACGTACTAAAGAATAATAAATAGCCCGGGAAGGCCAATTTGAGAAAAGAACCTGGAGGTTCGTTATAGTTAGGATCCGATAGGATCAGTGCCGGAGGTGCCGGCCAATAAGAAAATCATAAAACAATAAATAAGAATGCGAAACTAGTATTATTTTTTTATGCAATACAACAATTCATCCAAATATTGTTGAACGTAGGATTGTTTAGCTGAACGGCGGTATTGCTGGATGAATCGTGGATGAGGCACCACTCTAAGTTCATTAAAAAGGTTATGTTCATCGTTCAGGGTCTGTAAGAATTTCAGGTTTTTATCACCCCCGATACAGATGGCTACCGACCTGCGGATACCAAAATCAAGCTGGGCTTTTAACTGTTTAAGCGCATAGGGCCTGATCCTTTCCTGCAGCAGCGGATCATCATAGTAATTCAGGTTTTTCCCATCGCGGATAAATCCGATAGGGCTTACAGAACCCAGGTAAAATTGGCTGAAAAATGCAGTAGGGCCACCATATGCGGACACTACCTCGTAAATAAATTCAGCGGAAAGTTCGGATGAATCTGCCCAGGGATGAGGTATACCCAGGATCTGGGTAAATTGGCGGGGAGCTGTAAAATTTACACCGGTTATACCAGCCCCCATGCGCCCAGGATTTATCCCGATCAGCATTGTTCGTTGCTGCTCATCGGCATAATACCTGCTAAAAAAATCCCTGATTACTGCCTGAACAGCCGGGTCTTTATGCGGATAAAGGGGCTGCACACCGGGTGGCAATCGACCCGGTGGCTTGAGCCTGGCGAAATAGTGTATCGCTTTTTCAGCGAAGATCAAATCAATATAAGCTTGGGTTACTATTGATGAAATTCACCAGTGCCGCCGTATTCTTCAACTTCAGTTTTTTCAGAATATTATGGCGATGAACTTCTACAGTTTTAAGTGAAATGTCGAGTTCCGCTGCAATCTCCCGGGAAGAATGTCCTTTTTTGATAAATCCGATGATCTGGATTTCGCGGTCGGTCAAACTCTGGATATCCGGTCCTTGTGGTTCTGCTTCGGTTAATTGTTCCGAAATGATATTGCGGATTTCATCGCAGATGTATTTATTTCCCTTATCCACTTCCAGGATGGCTTTTACCATTTCCTCGCGACTACTATTTTTAGTTACATAGCCATGCGCACCTACCTGAAGCATTTTACGTGCATAAGCCGGTTGGGAATGCATGGAAACACCTATAATACGAGTTTCTGGGCTTACTTTCTTGATTTGTTCTGTAGCATCGAAGCCGCTCATGGGAATCATGTTGATATCCATCAGCACCACATTGGGTTTCTTTTCGGCTGCTACTTTGATGGCTTCATCCGGGTCACCACAATCGGCAATAACTTCAAAACGGTCGTCACTTCCAAGGATAAAGCTCCAGGTTTCACGGATAAGTTTGTGGTCGTCAACAATCAGGATTGAGACTTTTTTCATTCTGGTATTGTTTTTTTAGAGGAATAGGGCAAATCTATAACTAAATGACATCCTTTTCCAGGTGCCGTTATAATTTCTACTTTGGCATTAAAGATAGCAGCGCGGCTCATAATATTCAACATACCAATTCCTTCTTTTTTCCGCGCAACTTCGGGGTCAAAACCTTTACCATTGTCCTTAACTTCCAAACGGGTTAACTGCCGGTGATTTGTAATGCTGATTAAAAGATGGCTGGCATCAGCGTGTTTGAGTACATTATTGGCCTGTTCCTGTATGATCCGAAAGAACATCAGCTTTTCTTTGGCCCTCAAACGTTTTTCCAGGTTCTTATCGTATTTGAACTCGGCATGTAATTGTCGCGACAGGGTTATATTTTCGATCAGATCGTTAATTGAGGAGATAAGACCCAAATCGCTCAGACTTGCCGGCATGAGGGAACGGCTGATTTTCCGGATTTCATTGATCGCATTCATGATGGTATCCGAACTTCTTTTCAGCATGCTTTCCTGCATGGACGCATCGTTTCGTGCCAATTCAAGAAATAGTTTTGCCGTAGTCAGCAGTTGGTTCACGTTATCATGTAATTCCTTTCCTATTTCAGCACGTTCATTTTCCTGAACATCCACCACTGCCTGCGCAATCTGCTGCTGCTTGTGAATTTCCTGTTGCAGTAATTTTTCTTCCAGGAGCTTGCGTTCGGTGATGTCTTCCGTAGAACCAATCATACGGATTACTATCCCCTTTTCATCATAGAGGCAATAACCTTTATCGATCACGAGCGCATAGGTTCCATCTGCTTTCAAAAAACGATATTCCGTCTTATACAGACCCTTTTTTTCGCCGTCCAGGTATTTTTGAATCAGTTTTAAAACACGCTCGCGATCCTCCGGATGTATTTTATTCTCCCAATTTTGAGATGCTCCGGTATAAAACATCGATGGATATCCAAACAGGGTATTAAAGCCTTCTCCCCAAAAAGAAACCTGCTCTACTGCATCCCAGTCCCAGATGGCTTCATTACTGGCTTTGGTGGCAAGTAGATAACGTTCATTACTAATCCATAATTTTTCTGCTGCATGTTTGTTTTCAATAATCATGGTCAGCAAATGCGTAAGCCTGCTCAGTACCTCTGTTTCTTCAGTTGTTGCACGGCGGGCATCAAGGAAATAAACAGCAAAGGTTCCTAAAATTTCATTCCTTGTGCTGATCATTGGAATGGAAAGTGTAGCCCGAATGCCCAGTGCTACAGCACCCTGCCTGGTTGTATCTGCGAGATCAGATGTGGATACATCAGGAATAGCTACAGGTTTCTTATGTAGTATAGCTCTCCCACAGGTCGTCAGCTCTGGTTCCAGCGGGGTATTATTGGTAAAATCCCAAAATAATTTCGGCAGGCTTGGCGCGGCAAGCAGTTCAGCATCTCTCAGGTTGTTTTTAACGATACATACGGCGCAGTAAAACCGATTGCTGATGGTCTCCACTCCCCGGAGGAGGTGATCGGCTATTTTCTGCAAACTGGCTTGAGATCCGGTATGCATTTCAAGCACTTCTTTTTCCAATTGCACCAGCTTCTCCTGTTTCTTGCGATTGGTTACATCTTTAAAATAGATAAACAGTCCTTCATCATAAGGGAATGCACTTACGTCAAACCATTTTTGCAATGAATCAATTTGTTGTTCAAAGCGGATGGTGGAATTTTGATTCATGGCAAGCTGAAGCGACTGAAAACTAAGTGAGTCCAGCGCTTCAGGGAAAAGGTTCCACAAATTGGCTCCAACTACCAGGTTGTTGTTATGCAGCAGTGCTTCCTGGGCAACCGCATTGAACATGGTTATATTAAAGTTCCTGTCTACTGCGATAAAACCATCTGTAATACTGTGCAGCATTCCGGTAATCCGGTCCGAATAATGCTGCAGGGTTTTTTCGATTTCAATGTATTCAGAAATATTACGCAGACTCACAATAATTCCCTGAATGGTTGGAGTGGATATTGCAGAGGCCGCCTTTAATTCCATCCAGATCCACTGCTGGTCCTTATTTTTAAATTGAATACGAAGTATGAGATCTGAATCTTTTCGATGGAGTATGGTTTCAATCGCTTTATTAAATACGGCAACCTGTTCCGGATGCACCAGTTCCTGAACTGGCTTACCAATCCAATCCGATACAGTGTAACCCAATTGCTTTTCGAAACTGGGTGTTGCATTTTCAAGCATCGCGTATTCAGAGATAATCAATACAACATCCAGAGAGTTTTGAAAAAGCGCTTTAAACCGTTCCTCACTTAAGCGCAGTTTTTCTTCAGAATGCCGGCGTTCGGTAATATCACGGCTATTGGTCTGAATAAAAATAAGTTCTCCGTCCTCCATAATGGGTTTGGAAACCGATTCCAGCCAAACATAGTCGCCATTCTTTTTTCGTAACCGGAATTGTACTGATGGTGATTCAATACCCCTTGCATTATTATTATGCGCGTCCTGAACAACTGTTGCAGCGTCATCCGGATGAATAAAATCATAGGGAGATTTTCCAATTAGTTCTTCCCGATCATATCCCAGAATAGACTGTATGGAAGGAGAAATATAGATATAGTCGCCATTGGGGCGGTGCAGACAAATCAGATCGCGGGAATGTTCGGCCAGGAATCTGTATTTGGCTTCACTTTTAGCCAGCTCTAGTGCTGCCTGTTTCCGAAGTCGGATATCCTTAGCCGTTACATGAATCCCAATTGGACGGCCGTTCCGGATAATAACTCTTGAATTTATCTCTACCGGAATTCGTTTCCCGGATTTGGAGATGAATTCCGATTCATAAAATGTGTCGGATGTAACCCCCTCCCTTTTCAGCTTACCCTGTTCAACCGCCTGTTCCAATCTTTCAGGAGAAAAGAAAACATGTGACCGCTGACCCTGAATTTCCTGCTTATCATATTCCAGCAGATTTTCTGCCTGCCTGTTAAAAGATTGCACCAGACCATCAAAATCGATTGTATAGATTATATCGTGAGCGTTTTCAAACAGATCCCGGTATTGTAATTCACTTTCCCGGAGATTGTTTTCGAGTTTTTTGGGCTGGGTGATATCTGTTATTACGATAATCATTCCGGCGTACGAATTGTCAGCATGCCTCACCGGCATAAAGCGACATACATACCAGGAATCATCGTACCAGGAAGGATATTCCACCGAGAATTTCTCCTGACTGATTCTGGCTGTTTTATATGCGTGCAATAGTTTTTCAGAAATCAGTGAGGGGAAACCATTTATAACTTCTTCCAAATTCTTTCCAAGAAATCCTGCGGGTGGCAGAAAGAGTTTATTGATATCGTCAACCCAAAAATTGTCAAATATTCCGTTTTCATCTATTTCAAATACGATATCATGCAAAGAGGACAAGGTTCTTTCAATTTCATGGAGGCGGTTTTCAGATTCATTTTTCTCCTGGGGTGGAAAGCCATACCATCTGTAGCCATCATTTAAAGATTGTGGTATTATAGTCCAGTAAGCCGGCAATAAGACTCCTGCTTCTTTTCGGATGGAAGCTCTGAAATGAACCGGTTGCCTGGTCTGAGATGCATGCCGGAGTAATGCACTTGAATTGGCATCAAGATGCAAGAATTCATCCAGCCGGTTTTTACCGGATTCCATTGCAAAAGAAAGATGTGGTACCAATGAATCGGAAATATGCAGGACCCTGGACTCTTCATCGGAATACAACTGGTAAGTCAGCTGATCCTGTACAACGGGATGAATGGCAGCGAGGGTGTGCATGTTTTAAAATTACACAAAAAAAGGTCTGCCCGAGGGCAGACCATCCGCTGATTTCATTAGAATATTGTATTACTGGTTCTTCGTGATGCTTTGCATCCAGATTCCAAGTTGGTTACAACTTGCAAATTGTGGATCTATAACCAGGTGAAAGGTCGGGATCTTGCTTTTGAACCATTTGTCTACAGTTTCCATCTTCTTAATTTCCAAAGCACGATCCGCCACTTTATTATAATCGTCTTTCAGGTTTTCTCTGTGCGGTTCGGTACGGGTTTTCAAAAAAATCAGGCGAACGCCCTTTTTTCCTCTTTCATCCGTATATACCAGAGGCTTACTGATATCGCCGGGATTTAAACCTTTCAGCGCTACTACCAGGTCCTTGTCCAGCTGATCAATAGTACAATAAGTTCCCTGACCACATTGTTTCATTCCACCCGTGAACTTTGATTCATCTGATTCACTGAATTTGGAAACGGCAGCTCCAAAATCATATTTGTTTGCTAACAGGTCGCTTCGAACAGAGTCAAGTTTTTCTACTGATGTATTTACCTCTGTATCTGTAATAGCAGGGATCCGAAGAATATGCCGTACGGTTGCATCATCACCGGCACGATTTACCATCTGGATGATATGATAGCCGAATTTGGTTTTAAAAACCGGTGAAATCTGTCCTTCCCGCAGGCGAAATGCGTTGCTGATGAAGGTTGGATCCATCTGTCTTTCGGTTCGGTTGATTTGATACATCCCTCCGGTATTTTTACTACCCGGATCATCTGTGTATAAACTGGCCAGCGTTTCAAATTTGGCTTTGCCCGATTCTACCTGTTGTTTATAATCATTCAGCTCTTCAATGGCGTATAGCTCCAGATCACGACTGGCTTTAGGATACATAACAATCTCTCCAATCTCAAGTTCACTTTCATAGAACATAAGGCTATCGGTCGGGATTTTATCAAAGTACTCCTTCACTTCTGTAGGGGTAATCTTGATATTGGCAACGATCTTGTTTCGCATTAATTCTGAAAGCCGACGTTCCCGGAAATTCTGGCGAAAATCTTCCTTGATCTGGTAAACGGTTCTTCCGGCAATTTGCTCCAGGGCTTCCTTGGAACCATACATGGCGATGAACTGACGAACCTGGTTATCCAGCATCCCGTCAATTTCTTCTTCGCTTACCACCAGGGAATCCTTTTCAGCCTGTAATACCAGGGCCTTCTGGGCTAATGCCTGTTCCATAACGAAACATTCCGCATTCTCCGGAACCTGCTGACCCTGGCGCTGGGCGTCCAGGATGGAATTTTTGATATCTGATTGCAATATGATCTTATCACCTACAACCCCGATTATCTTATCCGCAACCACTTTTCGGGTCTGCGCCTGGCTGTTCTGGAAAAACAGCAAAGCCACCAGCATTGAACAGAAAATCCTCATAATGTAAATAATCGTATTAAAGATAACACAGGAGACCAGCTCCTGTGTTAGATGATTTGTTTTTTAACAAAAAAAGTGAGAAGTCAGACGTGAGATGTGAGAAGTGTTTTTCGTTTCACATCTGACGTTTGACGTCTCACATTGCTCATAGCGTTCTCTTCACTTCCTCCATCTCAATGGCCACGATGGTATCACCCACCTGGATATCGGTGAAGTTTTTAAATGTCAGACCGCATTCATAGTTATTATTTACTTCCTTCACATCGTCTTTAAAGCGTTTCAGGCTGCCCAGTTCTCCAAAGGCTCCTTCCGTTCTTGGGTAAATAAGTACTCCATCGCGGTAGAGACGAACTTTGCTGTCG
>JALOMU010000486.1 GCA_025455285.1 Flavihumibacter sp. | reverse complement strand
CCTGCTGTTCAGCAATTCCATTGTCAACACCACGCCATGCTTTTCAGCCAATCCCAATATTCTCTTCAAACCGATTACCGAATTCTGTAAGCCTGTTTCATCATCCATTCCATCCCTGTTGCCACTGAAACAAATCAGATTTTTGTATCCGGCTTTTGCCACCAGGGGTATCATCGCACCATAATTTTCAATCAGTTTCTGATGATACGTCGTATTGTTGAATCCATGCACCAGGTTTATCTCAGCACCATTACACATGGAAGAATCCAGGCCATATTTTTTTAACAAATCCCACTCCTTCGGCCCAACCAGGTCAATCGCTTTGATTCCAATTTCTTTTGCCACAACACATAACTGATCCAGACTTAGATGACCATAGGTCCAGCGGCATACAGAATGATTGATGTTTCCCTTCATGGTAATGGATGCCGCTGATTTTTCGGCGGCGAAACCTGCAGTTGGTGCCAGCGCAATTCCAGCACCTGCAGCAAGCATCTGTTTAACAGCGTTTCTTCTTGAATTTACTTTTTTCATAACGGATCAGGCTCCTGCCAACTGAGGTTT
The DNA here is from genome assembly GCA_025455285.1 of Flavihumibacter sp. Lineage (GTDB taxonomy): Bacteria > Bacteroidota > Bacteroidia > Chitinophagales > Chitinophagaceae > Flavihumibacter. The sequence goes on along the minus strand of JALOMU010000486.1, from coordinate 2,469 downwards.
CTTTTTATTTCTCATATAGAATACCAGTCCGGCAAAAGCAATGATAAGAATTACAGGAATGATTGCTGTTGCACGTAACACATCCGGACCTGCTGTTAATTGAGCTTCAGCATATTTAGCTGCTTCTGCAGATCCCGCAGCTGCTGTTCTGTAGGCATCCATTGATGCGCCATCCGGAAGTTTTTCCGCAATCAGCCGATCATAAAACCCACCCATAAAAAGTGTATAAATGGATACCGCGAACATTCCGGCTCCGCCCATCAGGTTCAATCCGAGCGCCCCTGATTTCGGAATATTCTCAGCCACGAATCCCAGCATGGTTGGCCAGAAATAGCAAACACCGATACCAAAAATAAGTGCAGCAAAATAGACCATAGGCCCGGTTACGGTGCTCAACATATAAATACCTACAGCAGCCAGTACGGCTGATATCAATAAAACGCCTTGTGGTGAAAAGCGATGAACAATCGGCTCAGCTAATCCGCGGCCTACCACCATTACACCTGTAGTAATCGTCAGGATCAGGATCGCATTGTCTGTTACATTATTCAATAAAACACCGACCCACTGTCCGGTAAACAATTCAGTAATCGCAGTTCCAAACATGCAGATAAACATGAAAATAAACAAGGGCGTACCTACTGATTTATACATCTCTGCAGTTGACACTCCGGATGCAACCCGCTCTGTAACCGGAAAATCAAGTTTGGAAAAGAGATAACCATAAATTACTGTCGGGATAAGCATGATAGCTACCTGGATCTGCCAGCCAATTCCCATTTTTTCAAAAAGGAATACTATTAAGGTTCCTATGAAAATTCCACCCGGAAACCATAAATGAAAATGATTGAGCTTGGTGGTTTTGTTATCAGGATACAAGGTTGCAACCAGGGGATTACACGCCGCTTCCACCGTACCATTGGCAATACCGATTAATAAGGTTGAAAGGAATAAGGTCCAAAATCCACCCGCAAAAATGGTAAGCACAATTCCTGCCAGATGAAAGAGAAAAGCGATCATCAATAATTTCTTCATCCCGATGGCATCCACCACCATACCACCTATTACAACGGCCAGCGGAAATCCCCAGAATGCTGTAGCCGCAATAGAGGCCAGTTCAGATGCACTCAGGTTAAATTGGGTCCCCAGCGTTCCCAGAGAGACAACTTGCTACAAAAAGTTTGTTTCGGTTAATGTTGGCTTGCATATCATTGAGGTTGTTAAAAATAAAGGCAGTCATAAATTTATGTTTTTCACAGATATTTCCATCATCGAAGAAGAATGTGGTAAAAAAAAAGAAAATAACAGTCGTTAGGTTAAACTAATTTATTATATAGAAACTGTTTGTTGATAGTGTCCAAAACCATCCGTATTTTCAATCCTCTTTTTATCGATCATTCAAATTTCAAGCAACAAAATGGGCGAATTACAAATTAAAAAGCAGGCCGTTAACTACGATGTAATCATTGTTGGTTCTGGAGCCGGTGGAGGTATGGCTGCCTATACCCTGGCCAACGCCGGATTAAAGGTTTGTTTACTGGAAGCAGGACCGATGTACGACCCTGCAAAGAACGTTACGCAGCTTAAAAATCCATGGGAATCTCCCCGCAGAGGTGCTGCTACGCGTTTTCGCCCATTCGGTGATTTTGACGCCTGTTATTGGGGATGGGATATTGATGGAGAACCCTATACCAAAGCGGCTGGTACACAGTGGGACTGGTTCCGCGCCCGTATGTTGGGTGGCCGTACCAATCACTGGGGAAGAATTTCACTTCGCTTTGGGCCCAAAGATTTTAAACGCAAAAGTATAGATGGGCTGGGTGAAGATTGGCCTATAGGATACGAGGATATTAAACCCTTCTACGATAAAGTTGATCAGCTAATTGGCGTATTTGGAACAAATGAAGGTTTGGAAAACGATCCGGACGGATTTTTCCTTCCTCCTCCCAAACCCCGCCTGCACGAACTCTTTATCAAGAATGCAGCAACAAGAGCCGGTGTTCGCGTGATACCCTCCCGAATGTCCATGCTCACTAAGCCGATCAATGATAAAAGAGGTGCCTGTTTCTACTGCGGCCAGTGTAGCCGCGGTTGCCAGGTGTATGCCGATTTCTCTTCTTCTTCCGTATTAGTAAAACCAGCAATGGCTACCGGCAATATAGATGTGATACCAAATGCCATGGCACGTGAAGTGCTGACTGATAAAGAAGGATTGGCTACCGGTGTTTCCTATGTAAACAAAGATGATTTGATGGAATACCAGGTAAAGGGACGGATCGTGGTTTTGGCGGCAAGTGCCTGCGAAAGCGCCCGACTCCTGCTGAATTCCAAATCTCCCCGACACCCGAACGGACTTGCCAATTCTTCGGATGTGGTTGGCCGTTACCTGCATGATTCCACCGGAGCAGATATGGGTGGTGTATTACCACAACTTTTTGATCGTAAACGCTACAATGAAGATGGCGTTGG
>JALOMU010000067.1 GCA_025455285.1 Flavihumibacter sp. | reverse complement strand
CAATCGCGAAACAGGCAATCAGAAAAGTGATATGCGTTGTAGGCATGTATTTTTTCAATCCACCCATGTTGCGGATATCCTGCTCATGATGCATGGCATGGATAACCGAACCGGCACCCAGGAACAACAAGGCCTTGAAGAAAGCATGTGTCATCACATGGAATACTGCTCCGGTATAGGCACCTACTCCGAGGGCCAGGAACATATAACCCAGCTGGCTAACCGTAGAATAAGCCAGTACTTTTTTGATATCGTTTTGCTTCAGCGCGATACTGGCTGCCAGTAAAGCAGTTGCAATACCAATTACCGCCACCACTGTTTGTGTAACAGGCGCCAGTGTATATAAAATATTACTTCTCGCGATCATGTAGATACCTGCGGTAACCATGGTTGCCGCGTGGATCAGGGCAGATACGGGAGTCGGACCCGCCATCGCATCCGGTAACCAGGTGTACAAAGGGATCTGAGCACTTTTACCGGTTGCACCTACAAATAATAACAAGGTTATAATCGTGAGGTCTTGTCCGGATAACTGATCCACTTTGCTGAATACATCGGCATAACCAACAGTACCCAGTTTGCTGAGCAGATAAAACACCGCCAATAGAAATCCGGCATCACCAATACGGTTCATCACAAAAGCTTTCTTCGCCGCGCCGGTGTACTCAATATTTTTAAACCAATACCCAATCAGTAAATAAGAACAGAGTCCAACTCCTTCCCAACCGATGAACATGATCACATAGTTGGAGCCCAGTACCAGCAGCAACATCGAAAACACGAAGAGGTTCAGGTACGCGAAGTAGCGGGCAAAATGAGGAGCTGTTTCTTCGTGCATGTAAGCCGTAGAATACAGGTGAATCAGGAACCCGATTCCGGTAATGATCAGCAGGAACAGACTGCTTAACTGATCTACCTGAAACGCAAAAGGAATGGAAGTTTTTCCAAACTCAATAAAATTGAACAGGGTTACAACGCCGGTAGAGCCACCCTTCACCTGCATAAAGAGCAGGATGCTTACCACAAAGGAAGCCAGGATAACACCGGAGCCGATGATTCCACTCAGCGACTTGGACAAATAATTTCTCAGCAAACCGTTCAGCAGGAAACCTACCAACGGAAAGAGGGGAACCAGCCAAACGTAATCGATAATATTGTTCATATCAGTTTTTCAGTCTGTTCAGGAAATTCACATCCACCGAATGGATATTACGGTACATCATAACTATAATGGCTAATCCCACTGTCACTTCTGCTGCTGCCACCACCATGATAAAAAATACAAATAATTGCGCGTCCAACCCATTGGTCAGCGTAGGTGCTGCTCCTGCTGCCATACTATCTGCCAGGTGCATTTTAGAAAACGCAACCAGCAGGAGGTTCACAGCATTTAACATCAATTCAATACACATAAAAATGATGATGGCATTCCGCCTTGTCAGTACGCCAATCACCCCAATCGAAAACAGGGCCAGCGCCAGGAATATGTAGAGATTTATAGGCATCTTATGTTGTCTTTTAGGTTCTTCGATTTATCTTCTCATGTCTCACGTCTCACGTCTGACGTCTCACTTCTTCCCGAGTACTACTGCCCCCACCATCGCGCTCAAAAACAGCACACTGCTGATTTCAAACGGAATCACATACTCATTGAAAAGCGCCTTACCCAGGTTTTGAATCAATCCCGTATCACCACTACCCACCAGCGCCATGGTAGATTTACTGTCCGCATCTCTTAAGGCCGCCACCAGTACCAGCAGGAAACAGCCTCCGGCAATCGTTCCCGCCAGTTTCAGCCATTTGTTTTTTTGCGGTTCTGTTTCAGTGTTCAGGTTCATGAGCATGATCACAAACAGAAACAGTACCATGATGGCACCTGCGTATACGATCAGGTTTACTACTGCCAGGAATTGTGCATTGAGCAGGATATAATGCCCGGATAAGGCAAAGAAAGTGGCGATGAGTGCCAGTACACTATAAACCGGGTTCTTGCTTGTAACCACCAACAGGGCACCACCTAAGGCGACCGCCGTCAGCAACCAAAATAATATTTCTGTAATGTTCATGTTTGTTGTTCGCAGGTTACTTGTAAAGATGTCTGTTACTTTTTTCGGGCTCTCTCCCCTACCGCTTTCTGGTAGAGCTCCGGTTCTTTTTTCGGATCCGGAATAAGGAGGTCATTCTTACCATAAATAAATCCTTCTCTCTTATAATTGGATGGAGCAAAGGTTTCACTCAGGTAAATCGCATCTTTCGGACAGGCTTCCTCACACAATCCGCAGAAGATGCAACGCAACATATTGATCTCGTATTTGGCTGCATACTTTTCTTCGCGGTACAGATGCTCTTCACCCTCCTTGCGTTCAGCCGCTTCCATGGTGATGGCTTCAGCCGGACAAGCAACAGCACACAAACCACAGGCAGTACAATTCTCTCTGCCTTCCTCATCGCGGTTGAGAATATGCAAGCCACGGAAAACCGGACTGAAAGGTCTAGTCTCCTCCGGATAATTGATAGTTGGTTTCTTTTTAAAGAAATGCGACAGAGTGATACTCATTCCTTTGGCAATCGCCGGCAGGTACATTTTCTCCCACACCGTCATTGGATGACGATCTACTGCTTTGGATCTATTGGTGAGCATTTGCATAATTCGGGCGTAAAAATATTTTTAAACTGGTTACAGGCCAAGTTTGATTCCAATCAGAATGGCCATCCGTTTTCTTTTATCAGCACCACAATTGCGGTAATCAGCATGTTGATCAGCGCCAGGGGAATCATCACTTTCCATCCAAGGTGCATCAACTGATCATAACGGAAGCGCGGGATCGTCCAGCGCACCCACATGAACACAAATATGAAGAAGGCAGCTTTCAGGAAGAGCGACAAGCCCTGCAGAACGGCTACCATATTCATTCCCATGCTTTCAATCAGACTGGCATCGTTTACAAACGGAATATCGTATCCACCAAAGTAAAGCGTTGCCATCAGCACACTGCTCATGAACATGTTGATATACTCCGCGAAGAGGTAAAAGCCCAGCTTCATAGAAGAATATTCCTGGTGATAACCAAAGTTCAATTCGTTCTCTGCTTCCGGTAAGTCAAAAGGCGTACGGTTACATTCTGCAAAGGCACAAACGATGAAGATCAGAAAGCCCAGGGGCTGATACACGATATTCCACCAGCCACCGGATGCACTCTGCAACTCAACAATCGTTTTCAAACTCAGGGAACCGGTCAGCATAAGCAGGGCAATAATGGATAAGCCCATGGCCAGTTCATAAGAAATCATCTGCGAAGCACCACGCAGGGCGGCCAACAGGGAGAACTTATTGTTGGAAGCCCATCCACCAATCATGATACCATATACACCCATACTGAGGACAGCAAAAATGTAGAGGATACCAATATTGATATCAGCGATCTGCAGGTCAACCGTGCGACCGAAAATTTCAATCTGTTTTCCCCAGGGAATCACAGCACTGGTCATCATGGCGGTCATCATAGCAAGACCAGGTCCCAGGATGAACAGGAATTTATTGGACGCATTGGGAATGATCTCTTCCTTCATGAAGAGTTTCAAACCATCTGCCAGGGGTTGGAATAAACCAAAGGGACCCGCACGGTTCGGACCCAGGCGGTCCTGCATGAAACCGGCTACCTTACGTTCTGCCCAGGTAGAATACATGGCCACCAGCAGTGATACGGAGATAATGCCACCAATGAGGATAGCTTTCTCCAGTACAAAGGCCAGGTCTATTGCAAGTTGTATCATTTCCTAATCTATTTACCGTTATCGAGGCTATTCTTGAAATCATCACTGTGTGCTGGTCCGGCTATCTTACTCAGTTCAATCTCCGGACTGTTCACTTCACTGACGTTGTGAATATTCATCAGCAATTTGGGTCCGCGACCACCCATCACATCGGGCAAGGTTTCCTTGGGCTTCACTACGTTTACATAGTGGCCTTGTGAAATCACCGAATGACGGCTTACCTGTGTCGGACCTTCAATAGTCCAGTCTTTCGCATCCTTTTTCTCAAATCGACATTCATTACAAATCCAACCGGGACCACCCTTGGTAGAATCTTTTACTTCACCCCATTCATCTTTGCGGGCGGTAACACGGAACACTTCATCACCACGCATCCAGAGCTGCACTTCACCACAGCATTTGCTGCAATCGCGATGGGCATCTACCGGTTTGGTAAACCATACCCGGTTTTTAAAGCGGAAGGTTTTATCGGTTAATGCTCCAACCGGACAAACATCAATCACGTTTCCGATGAAATCATTATCAAGTGATTTTTCAATATAGGTAGCGATCTCTGCATGATCTCCTCTGTCCAGTATTCCGTGTGCTCGTTTGTTGGTTAGCTGATCTGCTACGAAAACACAACGATAACAAAGAATACAACGGGTCATGTGCAACTGAATGTATTCACCCAGGTCGTGTTTTTTGAACGTACGGCGGTTGAACTCATAACGGGTACCTTCCTTACCATGCTCATAGCTGAGATCCTGCAGGTGACATTCACCGGCCTGGTCGCAGATCGGGCAATCCAGGGGATGGTTTAAGAGAAGAAATTCCACCACACCTGCACGTGCATCGAGCACGCGTTCACTGGTAATGTTCTTTACGATCATACCATCCATTACAGTAGTACGACAGCTAGCCACCAGTTTGGGCATGGGGCGGGGATCCGCAGTAGAACCTGCTGCCACTTCTACCAGGCAGGTACGGCATTTACCACCGCTGTTTTTCAGCTTGCTGTAGTAACACATCGCGGGCGGTGTCACTTCACCACCAATCTGGCGGGCAGCATTCAGGATCGTAGTTCCTGGTTCTACTTCCACCGTGATGTTATCGATGGTTACTTTGAATAGTTTTTTCTCTTCTGACATAATTATATAGTCAACTTCATTATAGTATTCTTCGTCTCACGTCTCACGTCTGACGTCTCACTTTCCTACGCGGGTATCACGAGCGGATCGGCGTAGTTTGCCAACCCATAGTTCCTCGTCAAACACTCCTGTGGGTTTTTCACATGCCATTCAAACTCATCTCTGAAATGGCGAATGGCTGCTGCAACCGGCCATGCAGCCGCATCTCCTAAAGGACAAATCGTGTTGCCTTCAATCTTGCGCTGGATATCCCAAAGCAGATCGATATCACTCATCTTGCCTTTACCCATATCAATATTCTTCAGGATCTTTTCCATCCAGCCGGTTCCTTCTCTGCAGGGAGAGCATTGTCCGCAGCTTTCATGGCGATAGAAGCGGGCCAGGGTATAGGTATTCTTCACGATACACTGATCTTCATCCAGTACAATGAAACCACCGGAGCCCATCATGGAACCGGTAGCAAAACCACCATCACTCAGGCTCTCGTAATTCATGTAGCGGGTTTCACCTTTGGCTGTTTTCAGCAGCAGGTTGGCCGGCAGAATGGGAACAGATGATCCGCCGGGGATACAGGCTTTCAGGCGTTTGCCATTTTTAATACCACCGCAGTATTCATCACTGTAGATGAATTCTTCTACCGAGATGGTCATATCAATTTCGTATACTCCCGGTTTGTTGATGTTGCCGCAGGCAGAAATCAGTTTGGTACCGGTTGAACGTCCCACACCAATCTTGGCATATTCTTCACCACCCATATTGATGATGGGCACTACTGCAGCAAGTGTTTCCACATTGTTCACCACAGTCGGACGATCCCACACTCCTTTCACCGCGGGGAAGGGAGGTTTGATACGCGGGTTGCCTCTTTTGCCTTCAAGGGATTCAATAAGTGCAGTTTCTTCTCCACAGATATAAGCACCGGCTCCGCGCTGTACATAGATTTCACAATCAAAACCGGAACCCAAAATATTTTTACCCAACCATCCATTGGCTTTTGCTTCTGCAATCGCCTGCTCCAGTATATCGGGGATCCAGGCATATTCGCCACGGATATAGATATAAGTTGCATTGGAACCTAGGGCGAAAGAAGATACAATCAGGCCTTCTATTAGCAGATGGGGCAGAAACTCCATCAGGTAACGATCCTTGAAAGTACCGGGCTCAGATTCATCCGCATTACAAACCAGGTGACGGGGAACGCCTTCCGGTTTGGCAAGGAAGCTCCATTTCATACCTGAAGGGAATCCGGCACCACCTCTACCGCGCAGTCCGCTTTTCTTAACTTCCTCGGTTACCGCATCCGGACTCATGGTCTTCAATGCTTTCTCCACGGCACGATAGCCACCCTCTCTGCGATATACCTCGTAAGAGCGGATGCCCTCAACATGTGCTTTCTCTAAAAGTAGTTTAACGCCCATATGGAAAATTCGTCATTTAAAAAGTGAGACGTGAGATGTGAGACGTGAGAAAACGTAACACATTCACTAATTAAGTTGTCCCGCAGTTTTTCTGCACTCCTCAATAATCTGATCCACTTTCTCGCGGGTCAGGTGTTCTTTATAATGTTTGCCCAGTTGCATCATGGGTGCATATCCACAAGCTCCCAGGCACTCCACAGTTTTCAGGGTAAAGAGTCCGTCTGGTGTTGTTTCACCCACACCAATGCCTAACCGCTGTTTGATATAATCCACGATATCATCACTGCCATTGATCATACAAGGGCCAGTCTGGCATACTTCAAACAGGTATTTACCAACCGGTTTGAGATTGTACATGGAGTAGAAAGTAGCCACTTCATACACTTCGATCGGTTCAAGCTGCAACAGGGAAGCCACGTAATCCATGGTTTCCGCACTCAGCCAGCCATGCACTTCCTGTGCAAGGTGTAATACAGGCAACAAGGCAGACTTCTGCTTTCCTTCCGGATACCTTGCAATGATTTCCTGTACTTTGGCCAGTTTTTCCTCTGAAAATGGTACCATAAAAAGTGAAAAGTGAAAGGTGAAAAGTGAAAGAAGCAATCCTTCCAAATTCAACCTTATCTGTTTATAAAATTTTTATTCTTCAATCGGGTGCCCGCCCTCTTCAATCTTCCTGCACTACCGGGTTCCAATTCCTAATTCACAATTCTAAATTCATAATTTTCCTTAAGCGTCCATCTCCCCCGCAATCAAATTCAAACTACTCAAGGTAATGATCGCGTCACTAAGCATGGCGCCTTTGGTGAGTTCAGAATAGGCCTGGTAATAAATGAAACAGGGTCTTCTGAAATGCAGGCGGAACGGCGCACGACCACCATCACTGATCAGGTAATAACCAACTTCACCATTACCGCCTTCTACTGCGTGATAAACTTCCCCTTTCGGCATATCGATTTCACCCATGATGATTTTGAAATGCCAGATCAACGCTTCCATTTTCGTATATACATCTTCCTTTTTTGGCAGATAATATTCCGGAACATCGGCATGAAAGACAGTAGCTTCTTCACCTTTGAACTCCTGAACCTTTCGGTAAGCCTGTTCAATGATGCGAAGGCTC
>JALOMU010000066.1 GCA_025455285.1 Flavihumibacter sp. | reverse complement strand
AGCTCTACCAGGTAATCCAACTCGGGACAGGAAACTTCATACAGTTTACTCAGACCAACATGGGAAGCAAACATTTTTTTTCCGAATGAGACAAGATCGTTTCTACGGAGCGCTTCACACCCCACCTGCAGGCGAAGGTTTTCTTCCACCACATATTTGCAACGTTGATAAACCAGGTCAGGCACCTGGTCTTTGAGGGTATATTCAATCATCGCGCGATTGGCATCCCGCAGGCTATTTACATGCGGATACACTTTACGGAGGGCTTTTACTCCCATTTCACATTGTTCACGCCGCACATTGTATTCACTACTGGCCAGGCTGTGTTTTACCTGTGAATCCAGCAGGAGAATGGCATACTGGTCCAATGCAAGGGGAATGTATTCGTATTTCAGGTTGCGGCAATCGAGCAGGATGGCTTTATCCTTCATACCAAACATGGAGGCGAACTGGTCCATGATTCCGCACTGTACACCAACAAATCGATTTTCGGCAGCCTGAGCCAATTGTACCAATTCGATTTTGGGCCAGTTCAATTGTTTGAGCTCATTGATCGCATGTGCCAGTGCGCATTCAATGGCAGCGGAAGAAGAAAGTCCGGCTCCTGAGGGGATATCACCCCCAAAACAGAGATCCATCCCAAAAAGTACAACCCCGTGTTCATCAAATTCCTTCAGTACACCAAGTAAAAAATCCGGCCATTGCTGGCTGCTTTTCTCCCAGGTTCCCAGTTTTCCGGTATAGGAGCTGGCAAAATCCGCGGCAAAAAAATGAAGTTCTTTGTCTTTGCGTTTGCGGATCGCGATATGAATGTATTTATCAATGGCGGCGGGTAAAACGAATCCCAGGTTATAATCGGTATGTTCTCCAATCAGGTTAATCCGGCCCGGTGAACTGACCAAAATATCGGGAGAATGGCCAAAACGGGTAGAAAACTCCCTGGCAATATGTGAATGGGCCGCAAGTGAACTAGTTGTCCGGGTAGTACTCGAAGAATCCATGAATCGTTGATTGCAGTAAACCTCCTAAATTAAAACAAAAGGGCAAGACGGGATTGGTTTCTTTTTATTCCCTGTTTCTTCCTCTATTTTAACCCACTGTATTATCTGTAGGTTAATATTCAGTAAATTTAAAGTGAATATTTAAGAAGGCTCTTATTTCTCACCCCGATTGTTTGCAACATGAAAATTCTACAAACTGAAATTGCACCGAAGATCAACAGTATGTTCTCGGTGATGGAAAGAAAAGAATCATTTTTCAGTGCTCCCCTGCACGTTCATCCGGAATTTGAGTTGGTGTATATCAAAGAGAGTTATGGAAAACGGATTGTTGGAAACCAGATCGAACGCTTTGAAGCAGGTGATATGGTGCTGATTGGTCCATCCCTCCCCCATATCTGGATCAATGACGACAGTTTTATAAATGGTCAGGCTGGAACTACGGCAACCTCTATCGTGTTGTATTTCCATCCTAAGTTGTTTGAATGCGGATTATTTGATTTGCCGGAAGCGGAGAACCTGAAAAATATGCTTAGGGTATCGAAGCTGGGTATTGCCATCCAGCATGAAACCCGCGATAAGGTAGCAGAGAAGATTGAACGTTTATTGCACGAGCAGGGATTCCAGCGGATCCTGCTTTTGTTGGAAATATTGCAATTGCTGGCTGAATCTACTGAGCTGGCACAGATAAATGCAACAGAATTTGTGCATTATGATAACAAGAGTGAAAAGGATCGCCTCTGTGAAGTGTACCGGTATGTGCATGAAAATTTCCGTTCGGATATTCAGCTGAAAGATGTGGCGCGCCTCACCAATCTTACGCCCCAGAGTTTCTGCAGACTTTTCAAAAAGAGAAATAACCTGCATTTTGTAGAATATCTCAACCAGGTGAGAATCAGCAATGCCTGCCGGTTATTGCTGGACAGCGACTGGACCATTTCCGAGATTGCTTACAACTGTGGTTATAAAACGATCTCCAACTTCAATAAACTCTTCAAGGAAACCACTGGCTTATCACCTAAGCGTTACCGTGAGCAGGCAATTGTAAATGTGCCACTTCAGGAAGCAAGTTGATCAGGGAGTAGGGTGTCGCTATACAGGTTTTTACCAGTTGTTGTAACAGCTTTGATCCTCTTATTTCCAGTCCGTTTCGGATTGGTTCGATACCTCTCCTAATTTACGGAAGCTAACGCGATCTGAGCTACGTTCGATTTCAAAACGCTGGATTTCAGAACTGGTAGTAACCTGCCAGGACAAGGAAGGCTTTTCTCAATGGCACCATGTTTGAATGCCACCTTAAAAGTATTCATCATGAGTAAAGAAAATCTCCAAAACAAGCAAGCAATACAGAAACTGAAAGAACTGGTAGATCAAATTGATATCGGTATGGTATGCACATATCCTGCTGGCAGCCAGTTTGTGCATGCGGTTCCAATGAGCCGTCAGGAAGTGGATGATGAAGGTGTTATCTGGATGTTGTTTTCTTCTGCCAGTGAAACATTCCGGAATTTAGAGGCTAATCCGGAATTGAGTATATTATATTCCGACATAAAAGGGTATAATTTTCTAAGTTTGAATGGAACGGCTACCGTATCCAGGGATCCTGACCGAATCGATAAATACTGGAATAAGTTTGTGGAAGCCTGGTTTGAAAAAGGGAAAGAAGATCCCCAAATCCGGATATTGAAAGTGATACCAAAGGAGGCGCATTATTGGGATAATAAAACAAACAAACTTGTCACACTCTTTAAGGTAGCGAGCAGTGCACTTACTGGCGCCAGGCTGGATATTGGAAGAGAAGGCAATCTTGAACTTTAACAGCACAACTCTCTTGTAAATAATTTTCTACAGAAAATGTCAAGTTTGTCTATTGTTCAGGATTGGATATGAAGGGATCTTTGTGGTGTTAATGGCTCTAGAATACCCACCGATCCAATCACCTGAAAAACCAGCATTGTCCAATCGTCCATGTTGAAAAAACCAGGTCCGTCCCGAATGAAAAAGGATACAAAGATCCGTTCGTAGAATTGGTTAATGGTTTAATGAAACAAAGGGTGCGAAGCTTGTTCTCAGGAACCGGTTTTGCGCTCTTTTGTTTTTATGCCATTCGGGCAACTTTGACCAACCATTCGGGTACTTTGGGCTATCCATTCAGTCAACAAGTACCGTTCAAGCACTACTGTTTGACCGTTCCGGAAGCACTAATGAACCACCAGTGAACCGTTCGTGAACCGTTCTGAAGATTTTTAGAGAAATAGAAATGTTTCTTGAAAAGCTGATAGAAGATCAATGCGTAGGGACTAAACTACAAAAAATTTCGTGTCCATCAATTTAAACCTTGTTTTTTTGCTTACCGAGTTCAGCACGTATTTCCAGTAACTTCTTTTGTCCTCTCAGGGGTTCCTCTGGTAGCTGCTCTATCATCGAGTGAAGCAGCACTTGCAGCGCAGCATTGGAAGAAGCAGATACCGACATCATCTTACCCACAACCAGGTCTGTAAAACGTTTCATGGGAGCAAACTCAATGCGCTGGTGTTTGCCCAGCATCTCACCCGGCATTTTATTATTCAGCCTGGCATGGTCCCTAATCCAGATTTCTGCAGCATAGGCGGCAGCTGTCTTGTCCGAACACAAGAGGCTTGCAGATAAAAACAGATGCCCCATTTCACCCAATCTAACCGGGGACTCATAATATGCCTGTAACAAGGCTATGACCGCGCGCTTATCCGTTTCACTAGTAAATTGATTTTCTTTTAGACATTGATGAAGTATGACCGACATCAGCGGTTCCGGATAAGCCGGTATTAGCCCATGCATACGGCGCATGTCATAGTCTTCCCGCGACAGAAAAGTCTGGCCAATCTTCATGTATTCAACCAACAAGGGAGGCAATCCATCGGGTTTTTCCTTCCCACCCTTGAAAAGGGAGAGTATCTTTTTGAAATTAGATTCTTCTTTAGGCGCTGCTCTTTTCGGAAAATCCAATCTGATCTGTTTGCGTGTAGCTTTGACTATTACCTTCACGCGCTTACCTGAACTCCAGTCGGAATCCTCATATTCATAATCTTCCTTCACTGTTTGCCAGGCATATTGGCCCGTAAAAAATTCAAGTGTCTTCTCAAAATAGGGCAGGTTTAACAATTCAGGGTACATCACAACAGGAAATCGATGCTCTGTATCTGCGAGGAAGAGTTGCACAGAAGTAAGTCCCTTGATCCATTTCACGGGCAATGGTACTTTGCGTTCCACTACTTTTCTGTTTCCTGCGCTGATGCTTACTTCCTTGCTTCCTACTGACAACAACATTTGCTCGCCTTTACCTATCCTGCTCAGGGAGGAGATCATGGGCTGATTGAAATCCACATTGGTGGTGCCGGTATCAATGAACTCGCCATCATGGCCATCAGGCAGTACGTCCACCCTTGCATATACGCCCGCACAATGAGAAAAGCCTTCGAAGCGAATCTTTTCATTACCGGCGGTGACAATAGGATCCTTGAGTTTGGCCAATTCAAAAGGGGATAAACTGAAGCTCGACTGAACCACATTGGAAAGCGCGATCAAGCAGCGGGCTGTGGTATGTGGGTCTTTGAGCCTACCCCAGAAAAAGCAAGGATTCGTCTTTTTCTGCACTTCGCTGTAGTTGGCGAGGAACAGCTCATCTCCCTGCAGACCTTTAACAAGGGAAGAGGGGGTGGCATAGGAATAGGTTATTTGATCTGACATCAGATAAATGTAAAAAAACATTCCTGATTTTACTATTTCCTGCCTGCTTCAAGTAACCAACCAGATTCGGATATTTGTTTTATGAGCAAAGTCAGAGTAGCCGCTTTTTCCATTTCATTAGATGGATTTGGAGCAGGCCCCAATCAAAGTTTACAACAACCATTAGGTGTGAGGGGTGAAGAATTGCATCAATGGGTATTTCCAACCAGGAGATTTCAGCAAATGATGGGCAAGGATGATGGCACGCTGGACATCGACAACGATTTTGCTGAACGGTCCTTTGAAAATATCGGAGCCTGGATACTGGGAAGAAATATGTTCGGACCTGTGCGTGGTCCCTGGCCCGATGAGGAATGGAAAGGCTGGTGGGGAGAAGAACCGCCCTATCATGTGGACGTGTTTGTGCTCACTCATTTTCCCAGGGTTTCGATTACCATGAAAGGAGGAACTGTATTTCATTTCATAACCGATGGAATTGAAGCAGCGCTTGACAGAGCCAGGGAGGCTGCAAAGGGAAAAGACATCCGGATCGGAGGAGGAACCGCAACGATTCGGCAATACCTGAATAAGGGTTTAATTGATGAAATGCATCTGGCATTTTCCCCGGTAGTACTTGGTTCGGGAGAGCATTTCTTTACTGGAATGGATTTGCCGGCATTGGGCTTTAAACAAACGGAGATGGTACTAAGTGAAAAGGTAGTGCATGTGGTGTTGAAGAAGTAAATCTAGATTTTACTAAATATTGAAGGCAAATGTTTCTTGAACCAGTCTGGTATGGAATTTTTCGGAAGATATTCAATTGGAATACCATTGTTGAGTTGAACTAAAAGTATTGGTGGTATTTCAGAGGTGTCAATTATTTGAACAGTATGAAACATTCCATAATGTTTATTAAGCTTCTCCAAATTCCCATAGAAATTATCTTTTACTGTTGGTGGATCAACATAATGGCCACCTGACTTTGACCTTTCGACAACTCTTAACTGTGATAAATCAGTGTCTTTTAGTCCAAGAAAGATCAAATGAATAGTATATCCTTCAGCTTTAAAGCGACGAGGAATGTCCCAAGTAGATTCATTTGTAAAATGGCCTTCGTATGCAAAATTATCATTTCGTGATATAGCTTGTTCAACAAGTTGATCAAATGTATCAGATACAAATTCATAGGCTAATCTACTGCACTCTTTAGTGGATTTTATATGTCTCCAAAGTTGATTTCGTTTTTCTATAAATAGCTTATCACCATCAAAAACTGGACCTATATGTCGTATGTGTTCAGGTAAATAAATAGGTCCAACGCTAGACTTACCAGCTCCGTTGGATCCTGATAATAAATAATTCAGGCATTTTTAAAGGCGGGAGAGACCATATCTTTCGCGAACAGTTTGTTCTTCAGCTGGAGTCAATTCTCTAACTACCTTGAAGTCTCTGGCAGAGTTTTCCAAATAAACCAGCATAATAGTTCCATCCGGATACTCTAAATAACAATGATTAGATTCCAATTCACTTGAGTTGATCATGAATGGGTAGCCAGACCTAAGCTTTTGAAGGCGTAGTTTTTTTACCGCTTCGTCACCAGTTTTTCGTATAAATTGGAGCGTTGTCATTTGATATAAAATTACGGAAAATCTCAAAATTTACCTGACAATTCCATTGCATTTTTTCATCATGCAATGCTATATAGCTGCTTCTTTTAACTTAGCATCCAATGTCTTCCAGTTGCGCATATGCCTGCCCAGAAGGGACCAATAGGCCCGGGAATGATCTTTAACCCTGGTATGGACCAGTTCATGTACAATCACATAATCAATCAGGCTGTAGGGTAATTTAATGGTTTCAATATTCAGTATGATCCGGTTCGATGCAGTACAACTCCCCCATCGCTTGTTCATTTTACGGAATTGCAGTCCCTGGTATATGAGGCCGGTTCGCTGGCTTAGTTGCTCTACTCGCGGACCAATTTTCTCGATTGCTTTCTGCTTGTAAAAATCCAGCAAGGCCGACTGGATTTCAGCCTGGCTGATGGATAAATTATTTACTGTGATGTTAAACCTGGAATAGGTAAACTCAATTTGTATTCGGTCAATTCGTTTGTTTATCACTACCTGTACATAATAGCTCCTGCCCAGATAAGGTAACCGTGAGCCGGTGACAATATCACCTGCCGCTACTGAACGAACCAGCTCCAGTTTATCTATAATCCAACGGGCTTTTTTCAGAATGAGTTTATCTGCTATTTCCGGGGGCACCGACTTCCCTTTGAGGATAACACCATCCACATTGTCAACACTGATGTAATGTCCCTTAAGTCCCTCCCGTTCCTGGATGGCATAATTAATCAACCTCGATCCATATCGCACACTAGGCATCTTTGTTACGCTTTAGCACATCAATCAATTCCAGGGCCTTGAGTTTGGCTTCCGGACGCAGCATTTTAGTGGTTAAAAATCGGGTCAGTTTATTTTCAATGTCTTTTTGTACCATGCTTTTTTCTTCCCATCCAACAATATTGAGTTCACCCCGCACCAGATCAAAGAGTGTTCGGGTGGCGTCTTCTGCATCGCCGTCAAAGATCAGCTTCATGGGCTGTCCAGGCTTTGCCCAACCCAACCTCTCGGCGTGCTGCCGGAACCTGCACCACAGCACCCTCCCAATCAGTACTGTACTCAGCAATAAGCCCCAATCAGTACTGTACTCAGCAATAAGCCCCAATCAGTACTGT
>JALOMU010000065.1 GCA_025455285.1 Flavihumibacter sp. | reverse complement strand
TGCCGCTTTTAACTTCTCTACCATTTTGAAGGTAGCCGGACAATACTCAATATTTTGTTTGTGCACATGCAAATAATCCACCGCTTTCTTGTTACTCAGCTGGGGAAAGCCGGCGCAGTCTGCAGGCCGAACTTCATAAATGCTGCACATATTGGTTTTAAGATCGAGGAACTGACAGGGCTGTTTCACATTCATCAAGTCTTTATCTTTTTTATCGAAAAACAACCACTTTTCCTTGAAAGCATCTACAGTCATATTGAGATGCGCAGAGATTCGGATCAGATCCTGCCTGGTAAAAGTAGGACTCATTTTTTTACAGCAATTTGCGCAGGTAAGACAATCCACTTCTGACCAAACTTCCTGTTCAATTACCGGAGTCATCTTGTCAATTCCCCGCGGACGTTCATTTTCCAGTTTGGTCAAAAATCGCTTCAGGGTACGTTTTCTTTCAATTACCTGTTTTTTAAACTGTCGCAGGTTAACAGCACGGGGATTGGTCGCCAGCTCCATTCGGTCACTTGTTTATGAAATCGCAATATAAAGGATTCAATGCGTTAATTTGCTTCCTTTACCGGAACAAATTATCATGTGGGCATCTTATAAAAAAGGATTTAAAGCCTGGCTGCGATTGGAAAAATCACTGGCGGATCATTCGGTTGCTGCATACCTGCATGATCTGGACCTGCTGATTCAGTTTCTTGATATGTCTGGCAGAGCACCTTCGCCCGATAAAATTTCTCCCGAACAACTGCAGGCATTCCTGCGCTGGATTGCCGAACTGGGTATGAGCCAGCGCTCCCAGGCAAGGATCCTATCCGGACTCAGGAGTTTTTACAATTATTGCCTGGTAGAGCAAATCACTAAAACTGATCCTACCGCCCTGCTGGAAGCTCCCAAACTTCAGCGTAAGTTGCCCGACACCCTGAGCTATGAAGAAATCGAAGCAATCATTTCAGCAATTGATCTTAGCAAACCTGAGGGAGAAAGAAATAAAGCTATTCTGGAAACGATGTACAGTTGCGGGCTTCGGGTAAGCGAGATCGTTAGTTTACAGATTTCCTGTTTATACCTTGATAGCGGATTTATCCGGGTTGTTGGTAAGGGAAACAAAGAAAGGCTGGTACCCATTGGCGAGAAAGCGATCCGCCAGCTGGAGATTTACTTAAAACTGATACGGTCAAATCAAACCATTTCACCGGGGGCAGAAGACATTGTTTTTCTGAACCGACGGGGTCAGCCTTTAACCCGGGTGATGATCTTCCTGGTGATCAAAGAACTTGCGAAAAAAGCAGGTATTCAAAAGTCCATTTCACCGCATACGTTCCGGCATTCCTTTGCTACCCACCTGGTGGAAGGGGGGGCAGATCTCCGGGCTGTCCAGGAAATGCTGGGACATGAAAGTATTACTACAACCGAAATTTATACACATCTTGACAGAGAGTTTCTGCGTCGTACCCTGCATGAATTTCATCCTGCTTTCCGTTCATCCATTTGATCATAAACAATTAGCTTCGTAGCCCGTTATATTTGTCATTCAAAATCAGCTCATCATGAAAAAAATCATTCTTACGCTGTCTGTAGCGTTTTGTCTCCTCCAGGGAGCACAGGCACAGCTCAAGACACCTCAACCGAGTCCGTCTGCCTACATAAAGCAGGAATTTGCCTTATCGAATGTTGAATTGTCTTATTCCCGTCCCGCTATGCGGAATCGTTCCGTCTTTGGAGACCTGGTTCCATACGGTAAAGTTTGGCGTACCGGAGCCAACGCCGCAACCACTATTACTTTTGGTGATGATGTAGAATTCGGTGGCAAACCTGTTCCTGCCGGTAAATATGGATTACTGACCATTCCCGGTGCAAACGAGTGGGTGGTAATTCTCACCAAACAACTGGATGTTACAAGTCCGGCCGCTTATAAACAAGACCAGGACGTAGTTCGGGTAACTATTCGTCCGGAGTCACTGCCCTTCAGTCTTGAATCCTTTATGATTGGTTTTGATAACATTCAGCCTACTTCTATGAATATGGATATCGTATGGGACAGAACTGTAGTAACAGTTCCCATCAAGGCGAATATTGATGGAAAGGTTATGGCACAAATTCAGGAACTGGAGAAAGGTGATAAATTCCCTTACTTCCAGGCTGCTATGTACTATATGGAGAATGGCAAGGATATGAACAAAGCCCTGACATGGCTTACCAAAGCAACTGAGCAAAATCCGAATGCTTTCTGGGTACATCACCAGCGTGCTAATTGCCTGGCCAAACTGGGCAAAAAAGCAGAAGCTATTGCTGCGGCTAACAAATCCATGCAACTGGCTAAAGATGCCAAAAACGACGACTACGTAGTACTCAATCAAAAATTACTGGCCTCTTTGAAATAAAGATTGTCCACCAAAAAGAAAGACCTGCAATTGCAGGTCTTTCTTTTTTTCACGACTCACATTTCACGTCTCACATCTCACCTTGTATTAACCGTCCAGGATTAATCTATTCTTCGGAAGCGCTGTGGACAACCGGTACAACTCAGGTAAGGCCTGAATCCGTTAGGCTCTACGGTAAAGGATTGTTTTCCATCCACCCATTCAAATTTTCCCCGGAAAAAATTTTCTAACCCTGTTTCCCTCATAGTTAACGGGCGGGTAAAGAGCTCTCCTCCACCCATGCGTACTTCATATTGATTCGTTAGCAGATCGAAGTTGGTGGAATTTTGCCGGATCGTTCTATAAGTGAGAGAGTTATCAAGTAAAACAACTATTCCTCCCTTCTTAAAAAACTCGAGGGTATCAGCGGTATGATTTACGTCTACCCAGCTACCCACCAATTCCCGGCCGGAGCTGAGATTTTCTTTACCACAGGCAGTCAGTAAGACTATTGTAGCAAATAGTGATAAACTGTATAAACGTTTCATGCAGCCAGTGCTTTAAGGCATTGACTGCTTTTTATTTCCGAGCGTTGCATGAATAAGTATAGCAAGCAGAATTAATACCACTGCTCCTACCAGGTTCAACCATAGAAAGGCCATTTTCCCTTTCCAGAAGATCAGTATTACAATAGCCTCAGTTATTACAGCACTCCAGAAAGTGGCGGTACCACCCACCCATTTAAAGAAGAAAGCAACCAGAAAAATACCCAGGATTACTCCATAAAACAAGGAACCCAATACATTAACGGCTTCAATCAGACTGCCCATGTTATTAGCGAATTGGGCGGTTCCAATACAAAACAAACCCCATCCAAGTGTATACCATTTCGACATTTTATACTCCCCTATGGGTGAAAATTCGGTTTTGGAGTATTGTTTATGAATATCGCATACGGTACTGGATGCCAGGGAATTCAATGCAGCGGCTATACTGCCCCAGGAAGCAAGGAAGATCACTGCAATTAACAAGCCCACAATACCTTCCGGCAGATGGTCCACCACGAATCGAAGGAATACATAATTGGTATCATTTACGTCTGCCAGTGGTGCCGCCTTTTTGAGGGTGGATTTATACTCTTGGCGATATTCCTGCAATTCCTGTTGATTGGCCTTGATCTGTTCAGCTATATCCGTATTCTCAGGCTCCTTAATGTATTGGCTTACGAGGCTGGATTGTTTTGCCGATTTCTCTTCAAAAGCAGTTTCAATGTTGGCAAGTTCCTCTCTGGCGGCTGCGTCAACCACATTGGCAGATACGGCTTTATTAAAAAAAACGGGGCCCGGGTTAAACTGATAAAATGTAAAGAGAAGCGCCCCGATCAGCAAAATCGCAAACTGCATGGGCACTTTTACGATGCCGTTCATAAGTAATCCAATACGACTTTCAGTGAGACTTTTAGCTGTGAGGTATCGCCCTACCTGGCTTTGATCCGTTCCAAAATAAGATAGTGATAGAAAAAAGCCACCGATGATTCCACTCCAGATATTATACCGGTCTGACCAGTTGAAACCGTTTTCTGTTTGGCCGCTGGTAATTACATTCAATTTGCCCATTTGCCCGCTCACTTTCAACGCGTCAATAAATCCGATGCCTTCTGGCAGCAGATGTACCATCATATAAGCCGCGATAAACATGCCGGAGAAAATAATAATCAGTTGCAATTGCTGGGTATAAGCAACCGCTTTTGCTCCTCCTGTAACCGTGTAGATAATCAGAAGCCCGCCCATGAAAATATTGGTCAGGTAAATATTCCAGCCCAATAAGGAAGAGAGAATGATGGAAGGGGCGTAAATACTGATGCCGGTAGATAAACCCCGACTAAGTAAGAATAATAATGAGGTAAAAGTTCTCGTCTTTTTATCAAATCGCTGCTCCAGATATTCATAGGCGGTATACACTTTGAGCCGGTGAAAGATGGGCACAAAGAAGATAGAAATCACCACCATGGCAATAGGGAGTCCAAAATAGTATTGCACAAACCGCATACCATCATCGAATGCTTGTCCGGGTGCAGAAATAAAAGTAACAGCACTCGCCTGCGTGCCCATGATACTTAACAATACAAGATACCAGGGCAGGGAACGGTTACCAAGAAAATAACCATCAAGATTTTTACTGCTGGCACTGCGGTACAATCCATAAAAGATAATACTGCAAAGTACAACCGCCAATATGATCCAGTCTAGTACACTCATGAAAAATAGCGGGTAAATAAGTGAAAGGCAATGATCTGCAATACTAGCAGGACCAGCACAAAAATGTACCAGGCCTTCCAGCTTTTAAATACTGGTATTTTTTCCTGTTCTTCCATGAATTTCATTTAATTCTCTCAGCCAGGGAGGATGCCAGTCGCCGTGGCGGAGAGATATTATTTTTTCCGACCGGAAATCAGGCCTGCGCTCAGCAATCCGATGCCTAATCCGATTAATAAACCGATATGGACCCGTTTGATAAAGATTCCAATGATCAGCCCTATGCCGATCGCCAGTGC
The DNA here is from genome assembly GCA_025455285.1 of Flavihumibacter sp. Lineage (GTDB taxonomy): Bacteria > Bacteroidota > Bacteroidia > Chitinophagales > Chitinophagaceae > Flavihumibacter. Next base: position 2,586 of record JALOMU010000065.1, on the reverse strand, counting down.
AATTCCGATATCTCTTCTGCTATTGTTATTCGCTGCCATTTTAGAATTGCTTTTTCTGATTTAACCCGATAAGATTTGCCAACAGCCGGTAAGATCCTGGCACACCAGCAGGCAATTGGCGGAAAAACACCAATCCTGTATAGGTGAAATAACCTTTCCCGTATTTCGCAATGATCAGACTACCATCATCCGGCTTCTCATCCGGATCATTCATGGAAAGAATGGTTTCAAATCGGGAATCAAAATTCGCTGCATGATAAATGCTTCGCTCCTGCTTCCATCCCTCAAAATCAGCCTGTGTAATTTTATTAGGAAAATTAAGTACCTGGTGAGTTGGATTGATAAACTTAACGGGTGCATTTTCATCCGTAATACGATTACGTACAATCGAAAATGGATAGGGACCAATTTTTGACTTAACTGTTCCGAGTTGGTTGGAGGTATTGTATTGAATAATAAGATTGCCACCCCCATCCACATAAGCCATCAATTTAGTGTAATGGTTACTGAGAGATTCCATCACATTGTATGCACGTACACCGGTAATAATGGCATCCAGCTTTTTAAGATCATAGGATCCAAGCGTTGCTTCATCCAATATCACAACTGAATATCCCATCTGTTTTAAAGCTTCCGGTATCGCATCTCCGGAACCAGGAATATAACCAACCGTTTTGCCAACCACCCGAATCTCCTCTTTCACCACTGTTACACTGGTTGGCAGAAAATAATGCATATTGGGAATGTGATCGTATTGAATCAGTTTCAGTCCATTGTTGTATCTGACCCGCCTGTTGGTCTCCGGAATTTCTACCCAGGGGTATATACGATCCGGAACTTTGCTCTTGAATAACGTATCCAATGGCAAAATAACCGACTGCATGGTATTTTTGGGAAGTGGCAAGGTATAGGAAAGGCTTTTTTGCGTATTCTTCTCCCCTTCCATAAGATCAAACAGTAATCTTCCCTTTACGGTATCTCGTTGCTGATAACTCTTATAAATCAGCTGCAGGTATTGAGGATTTTTTGGAACAAGATTTTGGAGGACCACACCGGGCTGCAGGGCTAATACAACAGGTGAAACTACCATAACCGGTTGATAGATTTCACCTTTCACCGGATCGGTAAATTTATATTGAAGCGGAATACGCTGGCGAAACTCGGTATTCTCCACTTTATACCGCAGTTCAATCTCATCCCATTGGAGTTCAGGATTACCAATCAGACTGGGAACTTTCACTGTAAAACTTCCGGAATCCATTTGCTCCCGTAACCAGTAGGGTTGGGTTTTATTAAAGTCTTCGACAATCCGGCGCGAAATCTTTTTGCTAAGGTATTCATTGCCTGCAGCCACAGTCGCAAATTGAAAACTGGTATCTTCCAGTTCAAGGTTCAGATCTGTAACGGAAACCTTACTGGCATTTATCGCATTGAAACTGATTTGCAGCGAATCACCTGTTACTGCAACCTGTTGATTGGCTACTGCTTCCACATAAAAACCCAAACAGGCATTTATCAGCTGTTGAATTTCTGCTTTCTTTTTTGCCTTCCAGTAATAATCCCGAACAGTCAACTCTATTCTGTTATACAGGCGCACCAGGGAAGGCACAGAGGCTGCCGGATTAACCGGACTAAACTGTTGAATGAGCGAATCAATGGAAGCATTGAGTTGGTTTTCATTTACCCTGGACCAGTCTGCGGTTACGCCATCAAAAAGATCATTACTGAGCGGATCACCATCCGTATGTGCAAAATATTCATATTGATGACCCCGTTGAGCTGGCACACCAAAACCCTGGCTTTTATGCTGGCTTCTGCTTTCCGCTGATATTTCACCATAACCTTTCCCTAGCAATGGATTGAATATACCAACATCAATTTTATACTGATTTTCCAGTTGAGTATTAACTGCACCAAAATTGTAGGTGTTCCACAGGATTCGTTTGGGCTTCCACGGTTCCGTCATCACAAACTGTTCTGGAAAGCGATTCGGATCACCGGCTGCTTTAAAAGCTTCAATAGCGAGTGCTGCTGAGGCAGAATGATGCCCATGTCCAGCCCGGCTATCAGGTGGAAACCGCGTGATAATAACATCCGGCTTAAACCGCCTGATCACAAATACAACATCCGAAAGTATTTTTTCTTTATTCCAGATGCGCAATGCTTCGTCTGTGGATTTACTGAATCCAAAATCAAAAGCTCGCGTGAAAAATTGTTCAGCCCCATCAATTCTTCGGGCGGCCAGCAGTTCCTGTGTACGAATCAGTCCGAGTGATACGCCCTGTTCATCTCCGATCAGGTTCTGTCCACCATCGCCCCGGGTTAATGACAGATAACCGGTGCGATATTTTTTTTCATTTGCCAGGTAAGCCAGCAGCCTGGTATTTTCATCATCAGGGTGTGCAGCAATATATAGTACTGATCCCAGTACTTTTAATTTTTGCAATCCCTGTAAAATATCGGCAGAAGATTTACTGACCGGATGTTGCGCCAGCAGACTAATTGGGAAAAATGCTCCTAAAACAAACGCGCGTAAAATTTTACTCATTGTTTTGTAAAATACAAAAGTTCACCCGACCGGTGGCA
>JALOMU010000064.1 GCA_025455285.1 Flavihumibacter sp. | reverse complement strand
GCTGTTTTATCCCATGCTCTTAAGATGGACGCCTTTGCCTCTGCTTTCCAGTGTGCAGTAAGCACATACCCCACGGTAGCATCCAGTCCGTGTAAGCGGGCATCGGTCTGCCGAAAAGAAAAAGAAGGGAAAGCTCCCCGGATCGTTAACACCGGGGGATAATCAGGCGCCAGGTAAATGAAATTGGAAATATCCTTATAATAAAATCCGATATCAAATCGCCAGCGGAATGGCTGGTAATCCATATTCAGCATCCAGCTGTTAGCCCTTTCAGGAACCAGCGCGGGATTACCAGTTTCAATTCGGGCTGAACTGTGGTGCAGGCCATCACTGTACAATTCATTGATCTGTGGCGCCCGCCAGGCCGATGAAAAATTCAGGGTGGATGTCAACTCCGGACTCCATCTGTAAGTTCCGCCCAATGAACCACTCACACTGCTGAATTGCTGATCCGCAAATCGTTCATTACGATTATTTTCTATCTCGAATAGTTTCCGCCAGTCGAACCGCAATCCCCCTTCGAGCATCCACTTCCCTTTTGTCCACTTTTCTATCCAGAACACTGCACCATTCCATGCGCGGTAATTCGGAATAAAAACCCGCTGCTTGTAACTGTCGTTCAATTGAAAGGAACCACTAACGCCAATGGTTCCACGAAAATTATTCCAGCTGTTATGATCCCAAATAAGATCGGTTCCAACCGTGCTGATGCTAAGATCAAGCTGGGGTGCATCTGAACTGGAGGCAAATCGCTTTACATCAAATTCCATCCGGTTATTGTACTGACCAGACATCACCAGATTCAACTTTCCTGCTGTACCCGTGGTATGATGCGCCTTCAGTTTAAACAAATGATGGTGTACCTGCTGGTAAGGACGGTCGATTGTATAACTGAAGGGAGCAGATTTGATTTCTTCGGATGGCTCTCCCCGTTCAATAGCAGTTTCCAGGTCGGTTACATTCCCGATATGCGCCCCTCTGAATATCCCTAGCCGGGTGTTGAAGTTGCTATAGAAGAGTTCAAGTCCCCGGTACGATTGCTGCCAGCCTGCTGCTGCAGAAAAATTATACTCTTCGATGCCGGTATTCATCAACCAGTAATCAGGCGTCCGGGAATTGCCGCCTTTTTTCAGGGTACCCTGCAATCGCCAGGCAAATGCCGGATGTTTAGCTGAATTGTTTTCGATGATACCGGATAAGACGCCCTGCCGGTTATTGGTAAAGAAGGCAGTATTGATTTCACCATACAGACCGGGTGCTGCCGGTAACAAACGTGGCTCCACCAATACCACTCCGCCAATGGCATCACTGCCATACCGGATGCTGCTGGCTCCTTTAATCACTGTTAAGCGATTCGCGATATAGGGATCCACTTCCGGCGCATGTTCACTCCCCCATTGCTGTGATTCCTGCCGGATTCCATTGTTCAATATCAGAACCCGGTTACTGTGCAGGCCATGTATCACCGGCTTGAAAATAGTAGCACCTGTCTGCAATACATTCACGCCACTGATACTGCGAAGGGATTCACCCAGGCTGGTACCTCTGGTTGCAGCCAGTTGTCTGCCCTTCAATTCTTCAGTTATAGCCGTACCATGTTTGTGGGTAGCTCCCACTACCACAACTTCTTCCAGTTCACTATGTGTATGCGGCAATACGAAATCCTGGGTCAGATCATCTTTCAGGTGGATATGTGATTCCACCGGCTGACATCCAATATGTGTGATAAGTATATTATAACTGCCCGGACAAAGGCCTTCAAATAAAAACCGGCCCTTCTCATCTGTTTTCACATCGAGCCGGATATCCTTGATACGCACGGTTGCACCTGATAAGCGCTCGCGGGTATCCGAATCGGTTACTACACCACTGAAACGCAAAATGCATTGTGCCTGGCTGCTGTTGACAACCACCCCAAATATCAGGATTCCTAAAATTCTTCTAATTGCAAACACTTGTTCTGTTGTGAGAACAAAACTAGGGAATTCTGAAAATTTGCAACAATGTTTCTTTTTTATTTTTTAAACCGAACTAAAAACCGGCTCCCTTCACCTGGCTCTCCCACATAATGAAGGGTGGCACTGAGTTCGTTGGCCAGTCGCTTTACAATGGACAAACCCAGTCCGGTAGAGGCTTCACCTGCTGTGGGTTTCGGAGAAAGGCGACCATATCGGGTAAAAAGCTGTTGTTGCTCCTCCTTGCTAATGCCAGGTCCTTTATCTTCCACAATAAGATCAGTATAAACTGAACCAGTCTCAACTAAAAGCCTCACAGGTTGACCCGGTTCACTGAATTTAATAGCATTCGAGAGCAAATTCTCCACAATACGCTGCAGGAGCTGCTGATCCGTAAGCAGGTATACCTCGGATGTATTGGAGGGGCCATAAAGCTGAATATCCTTCTCATTGGCAGCTGGCTGAAACTGGCTTATAATATGATTTAGAAAGGAAGTAAGATTTATTTCCTCCAGTTCCAGCTTTTCATAAGTAGTACCAGCCCTTTCCACTTCCAGTATCTGCCGTATCAACTGTTCGCCATTTTCTGCTGCTTTCCGGATATTCTGTGTGGCTTTCTTCTGCTCCTCATTCATCTGCTCATCCGTTTCCAGCAATCGGCTCCATAAATGAATGCTGGAAAAAGGTGTACTGAGGTCATGCGATACAATACTCATCAGGTTGTTTTTCTCCTGGTTCAATTCCGATAACGCTTCTTTCTGGCGATTGATGATAGCATTCACTTTCACCAGTTGCCGGTTGGATTTGCGGTATACTATGAGCAGAACGACACTCAAAACAAGGATCAAAAATGCTGCTAGGCTGAGTGACCGAAGGTTTCGGTTCTGCAATTTTTCTTTTTCAATGGCAGCCTGTAACAACTTATTTTGTTTTTCGCGGTCGCGCGCATTGAATCGCTCCTGCATTTCTGCAATGGAGGCGGCTGTTTCCTGGTTTACCAGGGCTGTGTCTAGCTGGTACCAGTTTTGCTGGAAGCTGTAAGCCTCGCGGTATCGGCCCAATCGCTCGTTAAGTTTGGCCAGCAATGCATAGGAATTGGCCTCCTTACTTCTGGAGTTCAGTGCCTTTGCAAGTCGCAATGCCTCCCCGCAATAAAACCGGGCAGAATCCATTCGTCCAAGCTCAATGTAAACGTCTCCCAGGTTCAGATAATCCGTCCATAATGAAGTCTCCTGACCTTCGCCCTGATGTAGCGCTTTGTTGGTTAAAAAATAAGTAAGCGCCTTGCGGTATTCCTTCTTTTTGAAAAAAACATTACCCAGGTTATTGTAAATGCTGGATAAGGATTGACTGGTATTGTATTCGTTGGAAAGCCTCAAACCCTCTTCAAGAAAAAGTTGGGCACTGTCGGGTTTCTCCAACTGGTTGTAAATCGCGCCCAGATTACCTAATCCCGATATAATGCTGGATACTTCACCCCTTTCTAATGACAATTGAAGTGATTGCTTGTATACATCCCTTGCTTTTTCATATTGCTTGACTTCACTGTATGCAATAGCAAGATCACTTAAGGCTGCAATTTCATATTCAATCCATTTACCGGTCCTTGCATCATTCAAGGTTTGTAAATAGAACCCAATGGCTGCTTCGTAATTTCCGGAATATTCCTCAGCCAGGCCTCTCAGGCGATTGGCTAGCAATTGCCCTTTAGTGAATTCCGCCTTCGCTGATTGGACTTCGATTTTGTCTGCATTCTCCCTTAGATCAGCTACCCGGTCATCAGTAAAATCAAGAGACAGATCGTATAAATTTTTTATGGCATTCGTATCAGGCTGCTGTGCCTGCAATAGTTCACCATATACGGATAACAGAAGTGTTAATATGAGCCGATAGCTAATCAATGAGATTATTCCTCAGTGCAAATTTTACAAGTCCCACCGTATTCTGCACCCCCAGTTTGGAAATCAAATTTTTACGATGGGTTTCAATGGTGCTGACACTTAAAAAAAGTTGTTGTGCAATTTCAGCATTGCTGTATTCCCTGCATACCAGGCGCAACACTTCAATTTCCCGCCTGGACAATATTTCATCCACTTTACGGTCCTCAATAGTCAGGGTATTGCGAAAATTTTCTCCTCCCAGAATATCGACTTCCTTACTAAAATAAGTTCCGCCGTCCTGTACTGTTTTCAAAGCCAGCAACAACTCTTCAATAGAAGCATTTTTCAGAATGTATCCCTGGATATTGAATTTGGATAAACGGTGAACATACCGTGTTCCCCGCATCAGTGTCAGGTACAAAATTTTTTGCTCCGGCCGAATCTTTCTTATCTCACGCAATAGTACATCTTCTTCCATATCCGGCAGGTTGACATCCAGTAACAGTATATCCTCAGTTGATAAATTCGGAAGCTGCTGCAGCAACTGGTTGGCAAGCTGACAAGTTCCCACTACCTGAAGGGAAGGTTGTTTTGACAGTAAAAGGGATAATCCTTCCAGGTACATCTCATGATCATCTACAATAAAAACCCTGGTCATGCTTGGTAAAATGTTTAATAAAGATTGGTTTACAGTTAATTCACCTATTACAAAGAAACTATATTTTATCCTTACTTAAAACGAAAACGCCGGATAGAATCCGACGTTTTCAATAAAAAGCTACCTGGACAGCCTTACCTGTTTACAGATTTTCAATGATCCCGGCAATTCCCTGCCCCCCACCAACACAGGCCGTTACCATTCCGTATTTTTTATTAAGTCGCTTCATATCATGAATTAATTGAATACTTAATTTTGCACCCGTACAACCCAAGGGATGTCCAAGGGCGATAGCTCCTCCATTGATATTGACTTTCTCAGGATCCAGACCGGCTTCACGGATGACTGCCAGCGCCTGACTGGCGAATGCTTCGTTTAATTCGACAAGATCTAACTGGGAAAGCGACAGTCCTGCCTGCTGAACCGCTTTGGGAATAGCGGCAACCGGACCGATTCCCATAATTCTGGGATGAACACCGGCACTTGCACAACTTACCAGTCTGGCTAATGGTTGTAACCCCAGTTCCTTCACCATGGATTCACTCATCACTACCACAAATGCTGCCCCGTCACTGGTTTGAGACGAATTACCCGCTGTAACAACTCCACCAGCAGCAAAAGCAGGTTTCAATTTGGCAAGTGCATCCAGGCTGGTATCAGCACGTGGACCTTCATCCGTATCCACCACGTATTCTTTTTTCTGTTTTTTGCCTTTGGCATCCAGGTAAACCTGTTCCACTTTCATGGGCAGAATACCTGGTTTGAAAAAGCCGTTTTCTATCGCGTGAATGGCTTTGCGATGACTGTTATAGGAGAATTCATCCTGCGCTTCCCGGCTCACGGAAAATTCTTTGGCAACTGCCTCTGCCGTTAAGCCCATACTCAGGTAATAATCGGGATTTTCAGTTGCCACACTATACGCCGGAACTGTTTTCCAGCCTGCGGTGGGCACCATACTCATACTCTCTGTACCTCCCGCTATAATGCAGGAAGCTTGTCCCGACCGGATCTTTGCCGTTGCAATAGCGATAGTTTCCAATCCACTTGCACAATAACGATTGACGGTCATACCCGGCACCTCAATACCCAGAGCACGAACCGAAATCATTCTGCCCACCTGTAAACCCTGTTCAGCTTCCGGTACTGCATTTCCTACAATCAGATCATCTACCCGTTTAGGGTCCAGTTGTGGCATACTGGCCATCAACCCTTTGATCAGATCAACCGCCAGGTCATCCGGCCTGTAAAACCGAAAGCCTCCCCGTTTGGATTTTGTGACTGCAGTTCGAAAGCCAGCTACGATGTAAGCGTCTTGCATGAAATTAGGAATTAGGAATTGTGAATTAGGAAGTAGTATCAATTCAAAATTCAGAATTCATACTACTAACTTCCAATTGGTTGCATAGACAACCTTCTTCTCCAAATTTAGGAGAATCCGATTAGATGGAAAAGATTTTTTTGCAATACCCCGGCAATGGTTTTTTTTTGATTTATGTATTCTTTTGTACGCACCCTGCTTTTTTGGTTACCTGCTGAAACAGCACACTATTTTTCGATGAACAGCCTGCAATTTTTCTGTGGGTTACCGTTTATCCGCAGCCTGGTTCGACGGAACTTTTATTATGAGCAGGCCAAGCCGGTTAAAGCATTTGGGCTGGAATTCAAAAATGGCGTTGGACTCGCGGCAGGATTTGATAAAAATGCCAGGTACCTGAGAGAATTGGAATTACTGGGGTTCGGTTTTGTCGAGATTGGAACCGTTACCCCACAACCGCAGGAAGGAAATCCAAAACCCCGACTTTTTCGCCTGCCCAAAGACAAGGCCCTGATCAACCGGATGGGATTTAATAACGACGGCGTAAAAGTAATAGCGGAGCGGTTGAAGAACTGGAAACTTGCTCAGTCCTTTACTAAAGAAGGAACACTCCGGCTTATTGTGGGTGGCAATATTGGTAAAAATAAAGTCACCCCGAATGAAGATGCCTGGAAAGATTATGAAATCTGTTTCCGGGAATTATTTGATGTGGTTGATTATTTTGTGGTGAATGTAAGTTCTCCCAACACCCCTGGATTAAGAGCACTGCAGGAGAAAGATGCATTGCATAAAATCTTATCTCACCTGCAAACCATCAATGCACAGCAGCCGCACCCAAAACCCATATTCCTGAAAATTGCTCCTGATCTAACGCGCGAGCAGGTAAATGATGTGGTGGAGTTGGCAAGGGAAATCCAGTTGGATGGTCTGGTAGTGAGCAATACGACCATATCCAGGGAGGGTTTGCAAACCAAACAAGGGGAGTTGGAAAGTATAGGCGCTGGTGGATTGAGCGGTGCACCCTTACGAGAAAGGGCCACTGAATTGGTGCGTTATATTTGCCAGCAGTCTGAGAATGAAATTCCCGTAATTGCCAGTGGGGGTATTTTTACGGGAGCAGATGCCCTTGAAAAAATCAATGCAGGCGCCTGCCTGGTGCAGGTATGGACTGGTTTTATCTATGCAGGCCCAACTATTGCAAAGCAGATCTGTAAATCAATTTAAATAAGTATTTAACCCCGATATGGAACACCTGTTAACCACCGAAAGCATCATCAGTTTTATCATACTGGTTGTTTTGGAAGTAGTACTCGGAATCGACAATGTGATCTTTGTAAGTATCATCATGAACCGCCTGCCCGAGGAAAAAGACCAGAAAAAGGCAAGAAGATACTGGATGATCGTTGGAATTGCCATGCGCAGCGTCCTGTTGTTTGGTTTGACCTGGTTATTGGGGCAGAAAGGTAAAAACCTGTTTTCCATTGGCGGTAAAGGATTTGATCTGGCCAGCCTGGTTATGCTTTTGGGTGGCTTATTCCTGATCTACAAATCTGTAAAGGAAATTCACCACAAGCTGGAGGGAGACGATCCTACGGAGAAAGCTGAAAAAAAAGCCGGACTTGGTTTCGCGCAGGCGATGGTTCAAATTATCATATTGGATGCCGTTTTTTCCTTTGATAGTATCCTCACTGCAGGAGGTACTGCCAAACACAT
>JALOMU010000485.1 GCA_025455285.1 Flavihumibacter sp. | reverse complement strand
GCTGGTGATACTTACCAGGTTTATCCGGGCCCATCAAGCAGTATCCGATTTGAAAAACTGGTTGAAGGCATCCAGGATTTTGAAAAAATCAGGATACTCAGGGAGGAATGGTCAACTACTAACCAGCAGGATAAACTTATTCAACTGAAACAGCTAATTGAAAAAATTGATATAGCGCAACTGGAAAAACAATCTGCACAATCTCTTATCGGAGAAAGTAAGATGAGATTATTGGAATTGCAGTGAGTAAAATAATAAGAATTGCAGGAAAGAAGAGCCGCTGGAAAGGCTCTTCTCCTGCAATGATGTACATTACGGTTTCGTATCGCCTGGTAAAATCTTCTTCTATTGTAACCTTTATTTCGAAACGGTGGTATAAATAATTAGAAGGATTCGACCGGGTTCACAACAGATAAGATAAAATAATAGCGGTTCCCTTTGGGAGTAGGCCAGATAAGTTCATCTCCGGATTGCATACCCCACAACGCAGCTCCCATTGGACGAAACACGTTATCACTATGTATAGCAGTTGCACCCGTTTCCGGCAGGTTTAACCGATAACTGATGTTTTGTTTCGCCACCTGATCGCGTAATAAGATAGTAGATTGAATCCGTGCCACCCCATTGGGAAAATTAATTCCATCTAAAATGGTGGCAACTTGAATTTTTTTCTTTAGTGTTTCAATTTCCGGCCACTGCGGATGATGTGCCATCAAATATTCAATCAAGACCACATCATCTTTTAAGAGAACAATCGGAAGTGGATGCAATAAGGGGCTCCTGCCGTTGGTTGACGGCTTAACAGCGTGTTGTGTCATATGTATTGTTTTAAATTATTCGTATTGTTCGAGACTCAATTCTTCGAACTGTTTGAGCATATTGATTTTTCTCTTCCAGTACGCAGCTTTGCGAACCAGTTGAGTTGCATCGAGGTGGTGGTCCATTTTTCCAGAATAAAATCCTAGTCGAATCAATGACTGATCATTTAATCGGCACAATAAATTAATACCATCGATTATTCTGTTTTCATTGAATTGTTTTTCAAGAGAACACTGATCAAGTTCCTCAATCAATAGAATCTGGTGTTTGTAATGATTGCCAATAAAGTGCATATAAAGAACAGCTCCCTGTTGGTAATCAATTCCAATAACCCGATCACTGAAAAATTCAAATAAGTCCATTTTAAGTCCGGTACTGCGGCATAAGGCCTGAAATTGCAGGAGAATGGATCAGAAAAGATCCTGTCAAAGGATAAATCCCCGACTAGCAGTCGCCAATCGGGGTATTTGTATTAAAGTCCTTGAACGTTGAGAAGTAGTAAATCATTCGTTGCGAATATAGGCTTGTAAAATGGCATCAATCCCTATTGATTTGTTAAGAAGACAAATAGTGGTTTCTCCAATTCTGTGAAGATTTAGGTGAAAACGGGCGAAAAATTCCAACTTAAATAGAAAGCCTGCAAATATCTTTAAGGTCAATTGTTTCCATATGAATACATGTTTTCGCCTATTTGTGTTTACAAGCCTGCTGGTATTACCATTTTTGGGTAGTACCCAAACAGGTACTTCAACAATGAATGGTAATACAACAGCCCATACAATTCGTTTTGACCAGGCTGCCAAAAATTTTACAGAAAGTGCTCCGGTAGGAAATGGTCGTATGGGTCTAATGCAATTTGGAAATCCAAACAGGGAACGATTGGTACTGAATGAAATATCTATGTGGTCTGGTGGCCCGCAGGATGCAGACCGGGAAAACGCACATCAATACCTTAAAGCCATTCAGGAGCATTTATTGGCAGGCAGGAATAAAGAGGCCCAGGCATTGTTAATGAAGGAGTTTGTTGCAAAAGGCCCTGGCTCCGGATATGGAAACGGCGCTAATCAAAAGTATGGCGCCTATCAGATATTGGGCGACCTGCTATTAACCTGGAAGGATACAACAAAACCAGTTATTGCTTATAGTCGGGAACTGGATCTTACAACTGCAGTTGCACGTACCCGTTATACCCGTGATAGTGCAACCATTACCGAAGTATGCTGGGCAGATTTTACGAATGATATTATCTGGGTAAGAATTCATAGTTCAAAACCTGGTGCGATAAACCTTTCGCTGGATTTATCCAGAAAGGAGAATGCCATATCCAGGGTATCGGGAAGTATGCTGTTAATGGAAGGGCAATTACCAAGTGGAAAAGATAAGGGGTTGCGATTCGCTGCAGTTGTGCAACCTGAAATCATTGGTGGTACAATTCGGCAAACAACTATGGGGAATCGCCAGGTATTGAGTGTTGAAAATGCAGATGAACTGATTATCAAAATTTCTGCTGCTACTGATTATGATTATACGAAGTTTGGAATTACCGGTACAGATCCATTACCAACAGCTCTGGCTTATCTGAAAACAAACCTCAACTATAATTCAGCACTTGAAAAAAACAGGGTTGTTTACTCCGGTTATTATCAACGCAACCAATGGTCCATGCCTGAAAATCCGGAAGTACAACGATTAACTACGCAACAACGACTTGAACGTTATGCAACTGCCTCTCATGAACTAAAACAAGATGTTCGGCTTCAGCGGGTAGATCCAACCCTGCCTGTTCTCTATTATAATTTTGGACGTTATCTGTTGATTTCTTCCTCCAGGCCAGGAATACTTCCTGCCAATTTACAGGGACTATGGGCAGAGGAATACCAAACACCATGGAACGGAGATTACCATCTTAATATCAACATACAGATGAATTACTGGCTGGCTGAGACCACCAATCTTTCAGATCTGGCTGAACCTTCCGGCCAAGAACAAGATGGCCGAGCCACACTTCACCATGCTCTGGCGCGAGCAGCTTCCCGTCGTGACCCACACCGACGCGCTCGGCAAACGCACAGAGGTGACGGTCGTCGCGGGCGCATATGCCGACACCAAGCCGCTTTCGCCACCGCCCCACTCGCGCGCGAGTGACCCAGAGTCGGAGATTGCCATTTGGGCCATCCGCTTGCAGGCCGGCGCAACGTGGACGCTACCCTCGTACCGTTCGACGTCAGCACCGCCCAACGTCGCACAAGCGAGCACAAGCGATGCCGACGAGGTCGAGGTCGGTCGAATCT
>JALOMU010000063.1 GCA_025455285.1 Flavihumibacter sp. | reverse complement strand
ATTCTTCTATATATATTTGCAAGGGCATTTTGACGTTCTCAAAATGCCTTTTTTTATAAACTAATGAATGAGATAATGACTATGAAAAAAACCATGACCCTGTTTTGCGGATTTTTTTTGCTGGCAGGGTCCTTATTTGCCCAGGATGCCACTGTAAGCGGACTCAAAAAAAGTGCTGAAAGAGCTACTTATGATGATACTACCTATAAGTACAATGCAAAGGGCTGGCGTAAGGGCGGGTTGTTTAACCTGAATCTGGCCCAGGGTAGTGCACGTAACTGGGCTGCAGGTGCGGAACGTTCTTCCATTTCTGTAGCTGGTTATTCCACACTTTTTGCCAATAAGAAAAAAGGCAAGTTCTTCTGGGATAATACCCTGGATCTCGGATATGCGGTACAGCGAACCAGTTCAGTAGGGACTCGTAAAACGGATGATAAAATTGATTTTTACAGCAAAGTCGGGCAAAAAATCAATGATAAATGGGCGGTGGTAGGAGTATATAACCTGCGTACCCAGATGACCGATGGATATGATTACGATTATCTGTCAAAAGGTATACGTCGCCGCATATCCGGACTCTTTGCTCCAGCCTATATGCTGATTTCTCCAGGTATTGAATGGAGGCCTGCTTCTTATTTCAGCGTGATGCTGTCGCCGATATCCGCACGCTGGGTAATTGTGAGTAATGATCCAACTAGCTATTATTATGAAAACGGTCAGATCCCTTTACCGGATGGCGGGCAGGAAACTCCATTGGCGGCACTGTATGGCGTAAACCCCAACAGGAAAGTGGCTATGGAAGCAGGTGCTTACCTGTCGGCCAACTTTTTCAAGGAAGTGCTGAAGAATGTATCGTATAAGACCAGGCTGGATCTATTCTCCAACTATGCAGGAAAGCGGGACCCGATTACCGACGCAAAAATCAGTGCTGAACCCAGGAATATCGATGTATTCTGGACCAATAGTATTGCGATGAAAGTGAATAAGTTCCTGAGTGTGACTTATAACCTTGATCTTATATATGATGATGATGTGAAGCAGTTCGGGCCGAACGGAAATTCTCCTGGTACCCAGGTAAGGTCCTTGTTGGGAGTCGGTTTATCAGCAAAATTTTAAGTTTCGTATCTTTCGCGCTTCCCGGGTTTTCCGGGAAGCTTAATTTTTGTGAAGTATGGCCGCGCAGCAACCCTCTTATCAGATTAAACTTCCGCAGTTTGAAGGCCCCTTCGATCTGTTGTTGTTCTTTATAGAGCGGGATGAACTGGATATCTATAACATTCCAATTACCCGGATCATTAATGATTTCCTGGATTTCATTCATGGACAGGAAAAACTCAATATTGAATTATCCAGTGAATTCATATTGTTTGTATCAACCCTGATGCGGATCAAAGCTAAAATGCTTTTACCGCGAAAGGAAATAGATGCGCAGGGAAATGAGATCGATCCGCGCCAGGAATTAATTGATAAACTTCTGGAGTATAGAAAATACAAGCAGGCATCGGCAGAGCTGGCGGAGATGGAAGCGGTACGTATGCTGATGGTGAAGCGGGGGAATGCTCACAAAGAATTGAGTCATATTGGTGAAGAAGCCAGTGAAGGATCAGAGATACAGCAAATCACTTTGTTCAAACTCATGAAGTCGTTTGAAAAAGTGATGCAGAAAGTGTATGACCGAAACAACAAACCAGTGCATACCGTGGTGCAATACAATTACACCATGGAGAAAAGCCGGGAGAGTGTGTTGGATATCTGTCGCACTAAAAAGACCATGAGTTTTGAGAAACTCTTTGAAGTCTGCGAGAACCGCATTCATGCCATTTTTACCTTCCTGAGTATGCTGGAGCTCGTTCAGCAAAAATACATGCGACTGATTGTAGGGGAAGGCCGCAATAATTTCATCGTAGAATGGAATGAGGAGCGGGAGGAAGATGTCATTGATTTCTTAGTTCAGTCGTGATTACTATCCAAAAGGGAAGTAGCTGTTTACTTAGTTAGTAAATCAAGAAAATTGATGAGATGTATCAAATTTGGTACTTACTCTTCCTATTCATTGATTTAACTAACAAATATGAAAAATCTAAAAGAAAGACAGCGCTATGTGCACCCTCATGGTGCCCCCTCAAAAGGTAAGCTCTTAATGGTGGCCAGTTCACCAGCAGTTTCAAGTCAAACCGGTTGGCCAATTGGTTTTTGGGCTGCCGAACTCACACATCCCATGTGGGTGTTTGAAGAAGCAGGATACGAAATCGAATTGGTTTCCACTGAAGGTGGAAAGCTTGAAATGGATGGTTACTCCAATCCCACTGATGCAAGCGGTTATTCTGCACACGATATCATATCCTTGGGTTATCTGCAGAAGCCTGAATTTAACAATATGCTGGAGCATACCAAAAAACTGACAGATGTAAATCACAAGGAGTTTGTTGCTATTTTTCTGGTAGGCGGACAAGGCCCGATGTATACATTCAGAGGCAATTCCGGATTACAGCAACTGTTTGTTTCGTTTTATGAAGCAGGTAAGCCGGCGGCAGCTGTTTGTCATTCCACTACTCTATTATTAGAAGCCAAAACATCAGACGGAGAACTGTTGGTTAAAGGAAAAACCTGGACGGGCTTTGCAAATGCTGAGGAAGATTTCGCAGATACCGCAGTAGGTATAAAAATTCAACCTTACAGAATTGAAGAAGAAGCCAGGAACTTATCTGGAACAACATTTAAAGTAGCTGCTCCATTTACTTCGTATGCCATTCAGGATGGTAATTTAGTAACCGGCCAACAACAAAACTCGGGAGCTGCAGCTGCAGAACTAGTGGTAGAACTCTTAAGTATATAGTTATATTATACAGGCAGGTATTTCCTGCCTGTATAACTTCCGAACATGATGGAGAAGTTGTTTCTGATAATTCTGATTGGTCTGTACAATACAGCAATGACTCAAATTCCGGTTGAGCTATTTGGTGGACATGAACGCACTACCGTTGATATCATGTTTTTCAAATATTTTAAAAAGAGGCAGGGTGAAAATTCCCGCTGGTTATTCTTCAATAGAACTCGCGCAAGTATTGACTATCGAATGACCAAAACAACTTATTTGCCACAGTTTGGATTTACGGAAGCCATTTCATACAATCATGAGAAATTAAAAGGTTTTGCACCTGTAATGGTTGTGCAGGTTTTAAATTCGGGTATATATCCAAAAGCAGGATTTCAATATGCACATATCAATAAAAGTATGACCATCTTTTCATGGTTTGTATGCGAGCTTCTTAGAAAACCGGATCTGGATTATTTTATACTCTTTCGTTATACCCCGTTGCTTACAGCAAAACTCAAACTGTTTACCCAGGTAGAAAGCGTAAATACATTTCCAACAGTTCGTTCAGCTAATTTCCGTTTTACACAACGACTCAGATTGGGCCTTGAACTTAATAAATTCCAGTTTGGTTCAGGCGCAGACTTTAACCAGGCAGGTAATGCCTCATTTATTAAGTCGTGCAATTTTGGAGCTTTTATCAGGCATGAATTTTAAACTATGATAGTAAAGCGAAATTTTAATCTTGTTAAAGTCATTCAGTATGTCAAAACTGAATTGGCTTTTTCGGTTATTATATCTGTAGCTGTTTTTATAATACATAAGCTTAACGTAACAATTCTGCAACTTCCCTTTTCCGTGGCTGCAATACTGGGAAGTGCATTAGCTATATTTATTGCCTTCAGAAATAACAGTTCCTATAGCCGATGGTGGGAAGCCCGAACTCATTGGGGAGGTATTATCAATTCCTGCCGTAATCTGGCGAGATTAATAATTACATTTACAGATAGCCATGCTCACCAGGCAAATTTTGATAAGGAACGAAGCGAACAATTCAAAAAAGAATTAATTTATAAAACCATTGCCTGGGCTCACGCGTTGCGTTTGCATTTAAGAAAGCAGGAGAACTGGCAGGAATTGAAAGTTTTTTTGCCAGTGCAGGAATACGAATTACTTAAAAATGCAAACAATAAACCAAATTATATTCAGCTTTTAGCTGGTAGAAAGATTTATGAAGCCATGGCAAACGGAACTTTGGGTGGTTTTGACAGCTTTCAAATGGAGGGGCAGCTTTTGGCCCTGGCAAATTATCAGGGTAATTGCGAACGCATTAAAGACACCCCATTGTTAAGGCAATATGATTATTTTACGAGGGTGTTTCTGTATGCTTTTATGTTGCTTCTTCCATTTTCCCTTATTGGTGACTTCACTAAAATGAATAGTGCAATTTTGATGCTACCTGTTTCAATAATCCTGTCTTTTGTTTTTACCATAATCGGGAAAGTGGGTGAAGTGAATGAAGATCCTTTTGAAAACAGAATTACGGATGTGCCCTTAACATCTTTATGCAATACGATAGAAATAGATTTGCGAGAAATGTTAGGTGATTCCCATTTGCCTGAAAAATCAGCGGTAGAAAATGGGTATTTGTTTTAACCTTAATGGTATTAGTTGTACATATGTAAAAAGGAAGGATTTCTTTTGTTTCTTAATTATGGTATTCAAAATCTTCATGATTGCTGGCGATACCGCCGGGCAGCCATCACTCTGGCATATTGGCTTCGGATGAACCGGTTGTTCCGGTACACATTCCATTGCGTGTAATACTGCATACCTTGCATATGCATTACTGTTGGTTGGTGATAAGCCGTACATCCACTTCCGAATTTATTCGAATAGGATCTTCCATACAATCAAAGTTTATTGCAACGGCCATGTGTAACCAATCCTGTTTTTCAATCGTGTTATTGGCTAGATTTTAGATGTCAAATCTTGCCAGTCCGTATCCTTTTTTCATATCAATGAAGAAAGCAAGCTGATCATTATATCCATGCTGTCTGGCGAATTTTTTTAATCCTGAAGCATGTTGGTTTAATCTTGAACTGAAATTATCAGGCGACCTTCCGGATAATGCCAGCATGGATAAACTGATCCACAATATTTTAAAATACATGGCCTGCATTTCCGGAGAGATGCAGGCTATGTTTTATTCTAGAATGTACTGATGAATTTAATTTTACTGTAACAGTTGAACCCTCACTTTCTCCTTCATCATATCCCGCAGGGTTTCCGCAATAGCATTGGCATCATAACCACATTCCCGATGTAATTCCTTCAGGCTGCCATGCTCCACGATACGATCGGGAATACCAAGCATCTTCACTTCCGCCTGGTAATTATGTGCGGCCATGAATTCCAAAACAGCGGAACCAACGCCACCTACTATGGTGCCATCTTCCACAGTAATAATTTTAGTGTAGCGCTGGAATACTTCATGAAGCATTTCTTCATCCAGGGGTTTCACAAATCGAAGGTCGTAATGGCCTGCATTGATACCATATTGTTTTACTTCGCGAATCGCACTTGCTACAAAATTTCCAGGGTGACCGAAACTCAATACAGCAATCTCATCTCCCTCTTTCAATTTGCGACCTTTACCTATTTCCACTTCCTTCATTTCTGTTCTCCATTCCGGCATAACACCTTCTCCTCTTGGATAACGGATCACAACAGGAAGTTTAGTGGATTCCAGTTGGGCTGTATACATAAGGTTGCGCAGTTCCGCTTCATTCATCGGTGCACTGATGATCAGGTTGGGGATACAGCGGAAATAAGGAATATCATAAGCGCCATGGTGAGTCGGTCCGTCTTCGCCTACCAGTCCCGCACGGTCCAGGCAGAATACAACCGGTAATTTCTGGATGGCAACATCATGTACTACCTGGTCGTAAGCCCTTTGCATGAACGAACTGTAAATATTACAGAACACTTTCATACCCTGAGTTGCTAATCCCGCACTCACGGTTACTGCATGTTGTTCACAAATGCCCACATCCAACGCCCGATCCGGCATTTTATCCATCATGATCTTCAGTGAAGATCCCGATGGCATTGCGGGAGTGATGCCAAAGATGGCAGGATTTTGTTCCGCCAGTTCCAGAATCGTATGGCCAAATACATCCTGGTATTTAGGTGGCTGAGGACTGTCAAATTTTTTCTTGAATATCTCGCCGGTAATCTTGTCGAAGAGTCCGGGTGCATGCCACTTGGTCTGATCTTTTTCGGCCAGCTCATACCCCTTGCCCTTCACTGTAATGATGTGCAGGATTTTTGGTCCTGGAATATTTTTCAGGTCCTGCAGGGTATCTACCAGTTTGGTGATATTATGTCCGTCAATTGGACCAAAGTACCGGATTTTCAACGCCTCAAACAGGTTGCTGCTTTTATTCAGCATGCCCTTGATCGAGTGCTCCAGTTTGGAAGCCATTTCCCTTGAGAAATTTCCTCCAACCGGGAGTTTGCCCAGCGCTTTCCAAACATCGTCCTTGAATCGGTTATAGGCGGGTGAAGTGGTGATGTCGGTAAGGTATTCTTTCAAGGCACCTACATTCGGGTCGATGCTCATGCAATTGTCATTCAGGATGATCAGCATATCGGCATCAGAAACTCCGGCATGGTTCATTGCTTCAAAGGCCATACCTGCAGTCATGGAACCATCGCCAATTACAGCTACTGACTTGCGGTCTTCACCTTTGTATTTGGCAGCCAGGGCCATACCCAGTGCAGCTGAAATGGAGGTAGAGGAATGTCCAACTCCAAATGTATCGTATTCACTCTCAGAGCGTTTCGGAAACCCAGATAAGCCTCCATATTTACGGTTGCTTGGGAAATTATCCCGGCGACCGGTTAAAATTTTATGGCCGTATGCCTGATGACCCACGTCCCAAACCAATTGGTCATAGGGCGTATTATAGACATAATGAAGGGCAGTAGTCAGTTCTACCACACCCAGGCTGGCCGCAAAATGGCCTCCATGCACACTCACTACATCAATAATGTACTGCCTGAGCTCGTCACAAACCTGGTGTAATTGTTCTTTTCCCAGCTTCTTGAGGTCGGATGGCTGATTGATCTGTTCTAAAAGTGGCCCCGGTTTAATTTCCATTCGGTAAAAATAAGCGTATGAGATAAAGAATTTAACAAATCCGTCCTAAAATAGTTGGCTGCCATCCATCCCGGCCAGTTACCCCCGTCCCAATTTATTTGGCCATTAGTACAATTCGGTATATTAGGGGTGGAACAAACAGCTAGATTTGCCTATATGCTACCACGTGGAATTAAATATTACTGGATTTGCCAGGTGTTGGGCTGGACCTTTGTGGCCCTGACCATGGTAATCTTCGTCTATACTTTTACCCCCTCTAAGATTGATCCGCGCTTGTTTGTGCGGGTGGGACTTATATTCATATCCGGGATCTTTACCACCCATATGTTCCGCGCTTTTATTAAACGGAGCGGCTGGTTGTTACTACCAATAGAAAAAGTGATTCCCCGGATGGCAATGGGAATTGTTATAACCAGCCTGCTTTGTAGCCTCTTGTTCATGGCGTTGGTGCAACTCTTTGATGTTCAGACAGATGTGCAGCGTCGGATCGATTTTCCAGCCCGGTTACTGGGGGCTACACTGGATATTGGTCTTTTTATTATTCCCTGGACACTGATCTATTATATTTACCATTATGTGGCGAAGAGCCGGAAACAGG
>JALOMU010000062.1 GCA_025455285.1 Flavihumibacter sp. | reverse complement strand
TGCTGGGCAACTTTAAACTGCCGGCGTACAGCCCTGAATACAAATACAGCACCTACAAGAATGATAAACAAAAATGTTGCTCCTTCTCCACGGTATTGGTGTGTTTTCCTAATAGACTCCTCATTTATCTGCTCTACTTTTTTAAGGTACTGCGGATCATCGGCAACCAGTTCCATTAGCCGGTAATTGGCCATCTGATTACTTTGCTCCTGTAACCGGATATACCAGAAAAGAAGGGCAGCAATAATATACAATAGTAGAAACCAGTAGAGAATGGTAGCAAGTGCCAGTTTCTGTTTAGGTAAAAAGCGGAGAGGCATAATTAGTCAGGAGCTTTTTCGACCCGAACTCCCACATTTAAGATATGTTCCAACGGATCATCGCGCATGATCTGTTCCAACTTGAATTGGTAAGTACCAGCTTTCAATGAAACAGGAGCCTGGGAAATTCGAACCCGATGTTCATAAATATCATCCATCCCTGTACCCAACCAACCTCTATCATTGGTCGCTAATTGCAGATCGAGCGCCTGCACTTGTGCCACTGAATCTCCAGGTGCCCTGGTATGGATATTCAACCATAAGTTATTATAGCGGTAAGCGTCTGCATGACGTATTACTACAAAAATATTATAACGGGATGCGGTATCTGTAATATTGAATTCGAAAGATGGTTTGTCAGCAACCTGCCAGCTATGATTTTCCATCGTCGCATTACGTTCAAACACATCAATGGTTTGGCAGGAAGCAAACAATAGCATCAAAATCGGAAGCCATGGGAAATGGAATCTTTTCATATCCGTAAAAATAGCTTATAAGACATTCAGAACCTGCTCCTTTGCCTTTTCCAGCTCATCTTTCATCAGCACTACCGATTGTTGGATGATGGAATCATAGGCTTTGGCCCCGGTGGTATTAATTTCTCTGCCAATTTCCTGCAGCAGGAAAGAAAGCTTTTTCCCGATTTCGGAATCGTTATCACGAAGCAGGGTCCGGAAATAGTCGCAGTGATTCTTCAACCTAACCTGTTCTTCGCTAATATCAATTTTCTCGATGTAGTAAATGATTTCCTGTTCCAACCGGTTCTTGTCATATTGCTCAACACCCACATTTTCTTCCAGCAGTTTTACAAGGCCCTCCCGAATCTTCAACTTCCGCTTCGGTTCCAACGCTGCAATCAGTTCCTCCTGTTTTTCGATATTGGAAATCCTGTTCAGCAGATCAGTTTCCAGCACTTTTCCTTCTTCCACGCGGTGTTTATTCAGATCATCCGCAGCTTCATCGAGAATCGACTGAAAAACTAACCATTCGTCCTCCGTCAATGTATCTGAGGTAGGCGTAATCACCTCGGGAAGCTTTAAAATATTTCCCAGAATATGGGAATCATCCAACCCCAACTCTTTGGAAAGTTCAGCAATTGGCTGATAGTATGCTTTTGCCAGTGAGATATTTATACTTACAGGTTTTGCATTTCCGGTTTGCTTCAGGCTGATGGTGCAATCGATGGTTCCTCTCTGCAGTTTTTCAGAAAGGCGCTTACGGATATCAAACTCGAAAGGTTTTATAAATGCAGGCATTTTCAGGGAACAATCAAATTGTTTCCCGTTTAATGATTTTATATCTATCAAAAATGTTTTGTCTCCGACATTCCGTTCAGCTCTTCCAAATCCGGTCATTGATTTCAGCATGAGAATCTAATTTATTGGGCAAGGTAAGGAATCTATTGACTATGGCTACGCAAATACCAGCGACGTCAGTTCCTTTTTGGAATAGGTTCTGAGTTCGCCCGACTCCCAGCCATCGGCACTTAACTTACCAATCCGGTAACGAATGAGCCGAAGCGTTGGAAAACCGGTTTTAGCTGTCATCTTTCTTACCTGGCGATTTTTGCCTTCTGTCAAGGTCAGTTCTATCCAGCTGGTCGGTATGTTTTTTCGAAATCGGATGGGTGGATTTCGTTCTGGTACGGCCGGTTCTTTCTCCAGCAGCTTCACATTTGCCGGCCTGGTCAGATACCTTGTTCCATTCACGGAAATCTCAACACCTTGCTGCAATTGCTGTAATGCCTGGTTGGTAATGGAACCTTCCACCTGCACCAGGTAGGTTCGGGAATGTCCCTTTGCAGGCTGCAGCAGCGCAGCATTTATTGTCGGGTCGTTTGTGAGTAACAACAATCCTTCACTATCATAATCCAATCTGCCAACCGGATATACATCCACTGGCACAGTGCAAATATCTTTCAGTGTTTTCTTATCTCCTTCCTTACTGAATTGTGATAAAACCTCGTAAGGTTTGTATAGAACGAAGTAGTATAACATGTATAAAAAAAAGCCCGGGAGTAAACCGAGCTTTATTATTATGATGGGTTAGTAAGTAGGGAACAGAAATTCCCTTCACAATATTAAAAATAATTTTCTCTATTGAAAAAAATATTTACAAAAATTTTATTCACATTTTATTTTAGTCTGTGGAAAAGGATGGACTTTATCAATCCAATTCATTGCAATTACCTTTGTTCAAATTTTAAACTATGCAGTTTCCTTCACCTGTTGCCATCACCTGGATTGCTGACCTGATTAATGCAACTATAAAAACGGACAGGCAACAGGTATCAATGAAATACATCGCGTAGAAAAAGGCGACCTGGTTTTTGTTGACCATCCCAAATATTATCAGAAATGTATTCAGTCGGCCGCTTCTTTTATCATCATAAATACAGACAAGGTTGCAGTGCCTGATGGAAAAGCCTTACTGGTAGTGGAAAATCCCTTCGAAGCTTATCTCGCCATTGTTGCTCATTTCAGACCCTTTCAGCCTGCCTTCCGTTCTGTTGCAGAGAGTGCAAAAGTTGGAGAAGGCAGTTATATCGCGCCAAATGTTTTCATTGGTCATCAGGTTGAAATTGGAAAAAACTGCAGGATTCATCCCAATGTTTCCATCCTGGATCATTGCATTATAGGAGATAACGTAATCATTCAGTCCGGAACCGTTATTGGCTCCGATGCTTTTTATTACAACGGGAAAAAGGATCGTGAAGTCTGGTATAAAAAAATGGAGAGCTGTGGCAGAGTAATCATTGAAGACCAGGTTGAAATTGGTGCCGGTTGCACTATAGATCGTGGAGTTAGTCACGATACCCGTATCGGAAAAGGAACCAAACTCGACAACATGGTTCATATCGGTCATGATACCATTATCGGGAAAAACTGTTTGTTTGCTGCACAGGTAGGGATTGCCGGAGCCACCATTATAGAAGATGGTGTGATTTTATGGGGACAGGTTGGCGTGAGCAAAACACTCACGATCGGCAAGAATGCAATTGTGCTGGCTCAATCGGGTGTAGGCGGAGATCTGGAAGCCGGGAAGGTTTATTTTGGCTCTCCAGCTGAGGATGCATCCACAAAAAAAAGGGAACTCGTTTGGATCAAACGAATTCCCGAAATATGGAAGAAACTGAATTCCTGATTGCTATTCTCTTTGCGGGCTATAATCATAGGGCACAGCATCTGCAATGCGTTCATAACTCCAGTAACCTGCATTGATCAGGTCTGCCTGTTCCCACCAGTAACCGTTTTCTTCAATAACGAAATCATTCAGAATATCTACCACGGTTAATTGTACCCGGATATGTGGAGGCAGTTTATAAAACTTGACAAAAGCCGGATCAGGCAACTCTTTGTAGTATTTGATACGGAATTTTCCAGGCAACAGAATTTCAACTACTCCACTGTCTTTAAAATAAAAACTGGTATCATAATAATCGGGCAGGCGGGCTGACTCAAATTCACGCGCATCCTGATTGGTAACCTGCTCAAGTACAAAACCTTCTTCCTCTATGTTTTTTGCATGCCAGCTGCGCATAAAATGCAACTTACTTCCTTTGTATGCTTTATTCCGGTTCTTTTCCCATAAAGCTTCTTCGTCCGGAGTGCCATTCATAGTTTCATAAAAAGGGTACCCGCTGAAAGTGGAGATCTTGGTTCCATATTCATAACTCAGGGAATCCAGTCCATACCGAATTTTATAACCAAGTGCGCGGTTAACTATCCGAAGCTCTTCCTTTGCCAGTACTTTAAGGCGATTTCTTTTTTTACTATAGAAAAAACGAAGTGCTTCCGGATTTTCAAGTTCACATTCCCGGGCATTGATTGTAGTTCCAAAAAATTGCTCTTTAAAAAAACTACCGTACTTATTCCAACCATCCGGCACTTCATTACTGCCCGCAACTGTTACCGACTCCATACTATTATCCTTTGGGATCAGTTGAATGAACAAAGGTTCTGTATTAGAAGCATTGATGCGCTGTTCACCTGACTGATACCCGGTAAATGAAACTACCAGGTCGTACCCGCCTTTAGGCAGGGAAATAGTGAACTCTCCTTCATTGTTAGTTATAACTCCAAAAGTTGTATTCTGGCAAAACACAGAAGCACCTTTGAGCGGTTGCTGGCTGGCTGAGTCCAGCACTTTTCCAGATACGGTAAATCTTTCCTGCGCCAGCAATGGCAAGGAAAACAGGGAAATGAAAAACGAAAGGAGCAATAATCTTTTCATGCGATATTGATTTCAAGTAATTTGAACGTGAATTTGCAGGCGATGGTATATCGTGAATGCAAAAAAGAAGCCATTTATTCTGAATAGTGAAGTAAGTACCGTTCGGAAGCGGAAAGAACAGCCTTTTCAAGGGGGGTATAGTGAAAATCCGGAAGATACTGCAGCAATTTACTGTTATCGAAATAGGTTTTACTCTGCGCTATTTTCGCAGTTTCCCGGCTTAGCAATGGTTTTTTCCCTGTAAAGGCAGCTTTTATTTTTTCCAATCTCCACGCAAGGCTGCTTAAAAAAGGACCTGCTTCTCTATAGGGAGGGTTTTTATTCAACCCTTTTGCAATCGTTTCAAGTAGTTGTTTAAAACTCCAGCTCTCGCCATTTAATATAAAACGCTCCATTGTTACAGTATGCTCCAACAAGCCAACAATTGCTCTGGCTGCATCCTCCACATAAATGAACCCATTTACACCGTTGGTGAACCAGGGGAATTCCTGGTATACATTTTTAAAGATGGCACAACTGCTATTATCCCAATTACCAAATCCAAGAATTGTACTCGGGTTTACAATTACACCTTCAAGTCCTTCTGCAAGCCCTCTCCAAACTTCCATTTCAGCCCTGTTTTTGGTATAAGCATAATGCGTATTCAACCTGCTGTCTACCCATTTTTTTTCTTCTGAAACGGATTCACCATTTGCTGTTCTGCCCAGGGCAGCAACAGAGCTAACATGAACGAAACGTTTGATGCCTGCTTCGATGGAAAAGTTGACAACATTAGCAGTACCATTAATATTGGTGGCATACATTTTTTTCCGGTCAGCACGATGAAAGGATACAATTGCTGCGGAATGAATTACAGCATCCATTCCCTGCAGCGCGTCTTCCAATGACCCGAGGTCCAGCACATCGCCTTCCACCCATTCAACTTGCTGAAGGATGTCTGGATCAATAAAAAAAGGCATGGATGAAGTGCTTCTCGACAGTCCCCGAACCTTATATCCTTTCTGAATCAGTACCTTCAAAATATAGGCGCCTAAAAAGCCGGTTGCCCCGGTTACCAGTACGGATTTTATTGTTGGATGAGGAGATGCTGCAATCATGATTTATAGGTGTAATAACCGGCCCCTGTTTTTCTGCCCAGCTTACCTTCTTTTACTTTTTGTTCCTGTACCGGTGAGGGACGAAGTCGTTCGGGTTTTCCGAGTTGTTCATAAACACTGCAACTGACGGCATAGTTCACATCATTTCCGATCAGATCCATCAACCGGAAAGGCCCCATTTTAAACCCCGCTGCCTCCATCAGGTCATCTATTAATGAAACAGACACTCCCTGTTCCGCCAATCGTAGTGCTTCGATATAGAAGGGTCTTGCAACCCGGTTAACAATAAATCCCGGAGCGTCTTTACAGATGACCGGCGTCTTACCCATATTGGTGGCCAGTTCTGCAATTTTCCGAACCACTGCTGGTGAGGTATGGGATGTTGTTACCACTTCCACCAGCTTCATTAAAGGAGCAGGATTAAAAAAATGCATTCCTATTACCCGGGAAGGATAAGGATGCGCACCTGCAATTTCTTCAACGGACAAAGAGGAAGTATTGGTTGCATAGATGGTCGCCGGGCCATTAAGAGCAGCCAGTTCTTCAAACAGTTTGGACTTAACGGAAAGTTTTTCAACAATTGCCTCCAGCAAAACGGGCGCTTTACAAAGTGAAATATCTGAGGTATATTCTATGGACTGCAGTATTGAATCAAAAGCTGATTCCGAAATTTTCTGCTTCTGGACAAGATTTTCCAATCGCTGTTTGATCTGCTCCTCCGCTTTTTTCAAAACTGGCTCTGAAAGGTCAAATAATAACACAGACAGGCCATGCTGTGCGGCAGTCTGTGCAATTCCAGCACCCATTGTACCCGCACCACAAACTAAGAGGGAGCGATTTTTCATGGTTGCATCCATTAGATACTTGCCGTAAACTGTTGAAGGAACCGGACATCATTCACACTAAACAACCGGAGGTCGTTGATCTGGTATTTCAACATGGTGATTCGTTCAATTCCCATTCCAAAAGCATAGCCGGTATATTTATTGGAATCAATTCCACAATTTTCCAACACCTGCGGATGCACCATACCACATCCCAGGATTTCCACCCAACCAGTATGTTTGCAAACATTACAACCTTTTCCGTTGCAGAGCAGGCAACTGATATCCATTTCAGCACTGGGTTCGGTAAAAGGAAAATAGGATGGACGGAAACGGATCTTTACTTCTTTCCCAAACAACTCCTGTACAAAGAAATAAAGTGTTTGTTTCAGATCGGCAAAGGATACCTGTTCATCGATATACAATCCCTCCACCTGGTGGAAGAAACAGTGGGCTCTTGCAGAAATGGTTTCGTTTCGATATACACGTCCGGGGTTTACAATGCGGATCGGCAATTTTCCTTTTTCCATTTCCCGGATCTGTACGTTACTGGTATGCGTACGCAATAACCAATCCGGGTTCTGGTTGAGATAAAAGGTGTCCTGCATATCCCTCGCAGGATGATTTTCCGGCAGGTTCAATGCAGAGAAATTATGCCAGTCGTCTTCTATTTCAGGGCCTTCCGCAACAGAAAATCCAAGCCGGCGAAATATGCTTAGAATTTCATTTCGTACCAGACTTATAGGATGGCGTGAACCAACGGGCAGGGGATCGCCGGGCAGTGAATAATCTATTCCCGCCGTTCCCTGATCAGACTGGCTTTCGAGCGACTGTTTCCAGGTTTCATATTTCTCTTCAGTAAACTGTTTGAAGGCATTGAGAACAGCACCGAATTCTTTTTTCTGGTCAGCAGGAATGTTTTTCATCTCTCCGAACAAAGACTTTACAATTCCTTTAGTACTTAAGAATTTCAGGCGATATTCCTCCAGGGAAGCTGGTCCGTTCATTTCCAGGCCATTGATCTCTTCCCGGTATGCTTCAATTTGCTTAACGATCATTTCCATATCAACAAAGATAAGAAGCCAGGCTGAGAAGCGGCGCAGCGAATGAAACTGCTTATCGAATGATGAATAATTGGAAATAGATCCACACAAAGGGAGTTGCCAGCAATAAAGAGTCGAACCGGTCGAGAAATCCACCATGACCGGGCATGATTTGTCCGCTGTCCTTAACACCTGCCATTCTTTTCAGTTTACTTTCCAGCAGGTCGCCAACTGTTCCGCTGATTGCGGCAATCAGGGAAATTGCGATGGCATGATGCACAGGCAAATCAATCAACCAAGCCCAGGCAGAAATAGCAGTAACTGCCAGTAGGATGCCCCCCAATGTGCCTTCCCATGTTTTTTTGGGAGAAATGGCACTCAACGGTGTACGGCCAATCATCGATCCTACGAGATAAGCCATCGTATCGTTTATCCAGATGGTGAAAATAATGGCAAGTGGTGCGATTTTACCAATTTCTGGCAGGGTCCGTAAATGCATAAGCAAGCCGAAGCTGAGGGAGATATACATGACACCCAAAAAGGAATAGCGGATGTTTATCAACTCAATATTTCGGGAAAAAAGAAGTTCCGTTATCGGCAGCATGAAAAATAACAATAACCCCAACCACCAACCTACTGCATGCAGCGACAGATCTCCCCAAACAAACTGATCACCTGTGAAATAAAGCAGCACACACCAGCCTGCTAGCTGAACAGCCCAACGATGAACCGGTGTGATTTTAGTATACCGGGGTTCAAATTTCCCAACCAGTTGCTGATACTCATACCAGCACCCAAAATGGATAACAGTGAACAGCAGAAAAAAAGCATACTGATTCCAGAACAAGCCGGTTAGCATTACCGCAACAAAAATCAGTGCGGTGGATGCCCGGGTCCAGAATGTTTTCCAGTTAAATGCCATGGCAGTACATTCGGTTATACATCATTGTTGGTTCTTCGGGATGGCAGTATAAGATCATCATCAGTATCATACAATTCTCCGAAATGAGTATGTGAAATCCGTTGCATATACCAGGTAATCCCAATGATCGCCAATACACTCAGGATGACATAAACCGGCTCAATTACCGGCTCCTGTTCTATAAAGTTTTTATCACGATAGACCAGCATCACCTGTACAGCATTGTTCACAAAATGGCCGAGGACGGCCGGCCAGATACTGCCACTGTACCAATAAATCGCACCTAACAGAATCCCAAGTAAAAGCCTGGGAAAAAAACCAAAAAACTGGCCATGGAAAGCAGAAAAGAGGAATGCAGTTATGAGGATGCCAATCCAGGGACGGCGACTAATCTGGATAAACAGGCGCTGCAATACCCCCCTGAAAAAAAACTCTTCGCAGATTGCTGGCAATACTGCAATTAGAAAAAGCATGGCGATCAGATCAGTCGGACTCTTCATATCCAGGAAAGCCTTCATCAGTTTAATGGCATTGTCTTCCGCCAGCCGCATGGACGCTTCCATTGACTTAAAAGCTGCAGGCAAATGAATTTGCTGATTTACCATATTCAGCCAGGAGGCGGCGGGGTAGGCCAGCAACATCAGCGCCACTCCCAACCACCAGAAACTGGAGGGTTGAGGCGCTTTATGACCAAGATAGGGAAATGGGCGGCGATCACTCAGGTAGGCAAACACAATAGCCGGCAATAAAAAAATGGCAACGCTCAAAATGGCCTGTAACCATTTCAGTGCTGCAACCACTCCGGGCTTTTCGAGATTCATCTGCTGGATATGCTCCAGAGATACTCCCATTCCCTGGGCAATTCCATAAAATGCTATCAAGCCCAATGCCAAATACATCCCGAACGTCAGGCTGCCAAATACGACGAGTTGCAACCAGGCGGGTTTATACTTCAAATAAGTATTCATACGATGCCTGCAAGATGCGTTTTTTTGGGCAGAACTGGCATTTTATGGTGTAACTTTGCCGCTTTCAAACAGCGGCATGGTTAAGATAGGTCCAATAGAACTTACGGATTTTCCACTTCTACTCGCTCCTATGGAGGATGTGAGTGATCCCCCATTCCGGGCAGTGTGTAAACTGAACGGAGCTGATATGATGTATACGGAATTCATCAGCAGCGAAGGGCTAATCCGGGATGCAATCAAAAGCCGTCAAAAACTCGATATCTACGAAGCGGAGCGCCCCATTGGAATCCAGATTTTCGGAGGCGACGAAGAAGCCATGGCGATGAGTGCACGAATTGTGGACACGGTTCAACCTGACCTGCTGGATATCAATTTCGGTTGCCCGGTTAAAAAAGTTGTAACCAAAGGAGCCGGGGCTGCCGTATTGAAAGATATTAACCTGATGGTTAGGCTCACTGCTGCTTGTGTGCGGTCCACCAAACTACCTGTAACAGTGAAAACCCGCCTTGGGTGGGATGCTGATTCCATTAATATCGTTGAAGTTGCTGAACGCTTACAGGATACCGGTATCAAAGCCCTGGCCATTCACGGCAGAACCCGCAGTCAGTTGTATAAGGGTGAAGCAGACTGGACGCATATTGCCCGGGTAAAAGATAACCCAAGAATCCAGATCCCCATTTTTGGTAACGCCCCATTTTTGGTAACGGAGATATTGACTCACCAGAGAAAGCACTTGACTATAAAAAGCGATTCGGTGTAGATGGTATTATGATCGGCAGGGCTGCTATAGGGTATCCCTGGATCTTCAATGAGATCAAACATTTTTTTGCCACGGGAGAACACCTGCCCCCTCCCACCATTGAGCAAAGAGTGGACGTGATCCGTAGACACCTCCACAAATCAGTTGAATGGAAAGGACTGGTTCCCGGTATCAATGAAATGAGAAGGCATTACAATAATTACCTGAAAGGATTGCCCAACATCAAGGAATACCGGCTCAAACTGGTAACCTACAAGACGGCGGAAGAAATCGATGCTGTACTGGATGAAATCATTCAGGTATACTCCGGCTTCCAGTTTGAACGCCGGCAGGTGGAAATGGATAATCTGTCCTATAATTGCGGCTAATCCTTACCGTTATTTACTGCTTCAATTACCGATTCATCCAATGGAGATATACCAGGGGCAAAATAATTGATTAATACGCCCTCTTCATTTAAGAGGTATTTGGAAAAATTCCATTCCGGAGCCTTGTTGCACCATCCATTTTCTGCCGGATTCGACAACCACTGAAATACCGGATT